>JASIGB010000828.1:0-4454 GCA_030045355.1 Bryobacteraceae bacterium | reverse complement strand
GGATTCTTCGATGCCTTTGCGGTCATGGTTGCCGGCCGCGGCGCCGCAGAATTCGTACTGGCCGTCGGCCACGTGCGCGAGAATCTGCCCATAAGTTCGCACGCTATCGGTGGGCCGGAACGTGTACTTGCTTTCAGGCATTTTTTCGGCCGAGCGCAAAATGTCCTGCTTGGCATTCATGTAGAAAACCTTCGAACTGGCCACCAGCGGATTGGCGGGTGCAGCGCCGGCTCCGGTTTGCGCCCAGGCTCCGGATGCCGCAAGAAGAAAAACGATTGGCCAACGCACGTGGGTTGTCCTCCTCAACTTGGATAAGGATCAATGTTATCAGTTTGCGATTCGGCGAACCAAATCGTGACCTCGCCCCACGCTATTTTACGTCCGAAATCAGATCGAGTTCTTGGAGCCAGGCCGCGGCGCTGCTGTCGCTGGGAGGAGCGCGAATGGTCTCCGCGCGGCGATAACGATCCTCTCGATCCCACTTTGGGACCGTTGGGAATCGCACTGGGCTTGAATTGGCGAAGCCGTAGAAACGCGTGAGGAAGATGCGCAAATATTTACTGATTTCGGATATCGTACTGGTTTGGGCTATCGGCAGGTTGTCGTGCCACGAGCCGGGCACCTCAACTAATTCCTGCCAAGCGCTGAGAGATGTGACTACCTGCGAACGCCTTCGGGGACTGCCTCTGAGGAGGGCACGAAGAGGAGCCGTGCGTTCGATGGTCGAACGGAACCGGAAACTGGCGGGCGCAGATGCGGCATTGATAGTGTCCATGAATGGGCCACATGACCGCGGAATGGGCATGCCGGCACCAGAAGAAGCCCAATCGCTCCATCCAACCCATTGAGGGCGATGGATTGCCGGTTATTGTGGCCATTGCATTTTCTCCGTCATGATTTGCGTAGAGCACGTGTCGTTCCAATTGGCTGAAGGAATGTTCCTGTGTTGCCGAGCGCAACTAGAATGTAAGCGTCCGGCGGACAGTTTACCGAACGCTTACTTTTATTTTGTGGTGAGCGCGGTAGGAATCGAACCTACAACCTAGTGATTAAGAGTCACTTGCTCTGCCAATTGAGCCACGCGCCCTGTGAGGTCGGCCGGATCGCCAGTGCGCCCTTCGAGGATCTCTCCCCGCCGGTTCGCACGCTGTGCCTCAATGAGTGTAGCACGTACGAGATTCTCAAATTTCCAGAGAATTGCTTCTCAGCGTGCTGTGGCTGGTGGACTCGCGTCCGGCTGGCAGGCGTTTTGCAGCCCTAAATCACAAGCTTGCTGGAGGCGCTGACGGGCGAGTGCCTCCACACGAAACCCCCATTTGTCGGAGTGATAGAATCGCGCTGCTTCCAGGCAACTGGCGGCGTTCTTCCCCTGACAACCTTTCTCGAAGCTCGCGATGGCAAGACTGGGATTCACCGGCGTCCCCTGGCCGACCAAATAGCTGTCGCCGAGACGGCCGCACGCACGGTACGATCCTAGCTCGCAGGATTTTTGGAAAAGCTCGAAAGCTCGAGACGGGTTCTGCTCCACCCCGAAGCCTTGACTGAAGGCGGATCCCAACAGCAAACAGCTCGCGACATCCCCGCGGTCGCAAGCGGCGGATAATGCGCTGCTTCCGTCCGCGCGCATCAAAGCGAGCAAACTGGAGGAGGCGGCGTTCCCTCCCAAATCCCAGGCATGCCCCAGGGCCACCGCCGCCTGGGCGGCATCGCGTTTCACCCAGCGGCCCTCATTCAGGATTTGCCCCAATTCGAGGCAGTCCGCTGTGGAGTTGTTTTGGCACTTCTCCCGCGTTATGTTGACCCACAGAGTACAGGAGGCGGAGTGGCCATCCTGGCAGCGCTTGGCCCAAAATGCGGGATGGGAACCGGGATGCGCGTCCCCTTTGACCAGGAACCCGCTGGCCGTCATCGCCACGAACAGGCCGGCCCACACTGCCATCCAGGCGTAATTCAGCGCGCGGGGGCGCCGGCGCAACAGCACGGCTAGAGAGGAGAACCGGGCGGCTACGGCATCGCTGAA
This sequence comes from Bryobacteraceae bacterium, assembly GCA_030045355.1. GTDB lineage: Bacteria > Acidobacteriota > Terriglobia > Bryobacterales > Bryobacteraceae > Palsa-89. Next base: position 2,434 of record JASIGB010000828.1, on the reverse strand, counting down.
ATGGTCCAAAAGCTTCACGGTTAAATTCAAGGGCGGAACAATCAGCAATTTGTCGTAGAATTCGGGGGCGCCGATCAGTTTTAGACCGCTATATGCGGCAAAAACTCCGGCGCCGTAAAGAAACCCAAAAATAATTTTGCCTAAATCCCGGCGCGGCGAAGTAGCTGGATCGGTAGTCAGCAAGTGCAGGCCGAGAAATACTGCTACGGGAATGTTGGAATCGATGAACTGATAATCGCCGGTCGCATGGGTGTAAATGAGATTCAACAGGTAAAGAGCGGCGGCGGCGGAAAATGTGACCAGCGTCACACGGAACAGCGCCTGGACGATCAGCCCCAGGACAAAAATCTCCAGATAGATGTTGGGCGGATTGTGCATCGTCCGGGCGATGCTGATGCCCCACGTCGTATCCGTGCTGTGCGTGGCGATCAGAACGATGGAGAAGATACAGAGCGAGAAAGCCGAGGGGTTGAAGATGTGCGTGAGACGGCCCTCGCGCTTCCACTTGATGAATTCCTTGCCGAGAACGCCCGTGGCGATGAGCAGGAACTGCAAGTAAAACCAATCGTCTTTGAACCACAGAAACAGGTTGGTGCTCATCACGATCGGCACGGGCCCGAAGCCCAAAACCCACTTGTCGCGCCGCGACCAGCACACCAGCATGTCGCAAGCGTACGCGAAGGCGATTTGCGCGGCGATCAGCGATACGTCGTGATAGACCTCGCGCCAATACCAGCCCCAATACACATACACCGACGTGTGCATGAGGAACTGGATGTAGTGCACGGGCCGCGGGACGAACTCATAGGACAGAGTCCGGCCGGTGCGGGCGACACGGCGATAGAGTAACAGCAGAAAAACCAGCAGCGCTCCGACGGCGCCGCCGAAAGCTTCCAGAAGATGCGGGCTGGAGTCGATGCGATCGAGCAGGCAGAAGGAAGCAAGCACGGCAATCGGCAGCAGCACGGTCCAGAGCTTGCCCACCCCGGGTGGGGCTGCTGCCAGCGCCTTAGATGCGGCCGCCGGAGCGGCTTTGGTGTGGGAACGGCGAGCCATGGATTCTCCGCGTCAGCGCCCACTCAAGAGCATATCCAACAGATTCCGGAACAAGCCGAAGCTAGGCAATCCGTTTATTGGATACGTTCGCGATCCGCTGGTGACGAGAATGGTGGGGATGTATTGAAATTTTCTGGACGCGTCCCGCTCCACCTCGGCGTCCACGGAGGGATCATTCAGGAGCGCTTGGACCCGCGTTTGCTCCTGGGGGGTGAGGACAGCCGCCACCGTAGGCCACACGTCACCCCGCGCCTCCCACTCGGACTGGTGCTGAAATAGTGCGTCCGCCACGGGCCAGTATTTCCCTATGCGCGCGGCGGCCGTGGCATAGTCGGCGGCTTTTCTGGCCAGCGGGTGACCCGCGAGTGGAGACTCGTGAGGAACCACATACACTTTGCCATCCAGTACGTAATTTTGGACCAGCGAAGGAAGGAACCCTTCGTGCAATTGTTTGCACGGCTCGCAGTCGAAACTGCTAAAGATCTCCACTCGGATGGGCGCGGCTGTACCTCCCATGATTCGATCATCCCTCGCGGCGGCTGCGCACACCAATGCAGCCGCCAAGAGCAGCGACAGATACTTCATAGTATGCCCGAAACTACCGAGCGGCAGTTTCGCCGTGAGAGGCAACCGCTGTGGCCACGATGGCCGGTTTGCGCGTCCAGAGACCACCCAGATCCCTTTCGAGACGGGTCTTGTAATACAACTCGTCGAGGCCGCTGAACATGTTCTCCGGTTTGACCTGGATCTTCCCGTTGAGCGACGGCGCCACCAGAGCTTCCGCCATCAAACGCAGGAACTGGGCAGGGGACACGTCAATGCCGTCGACGTTGACCTGAGTGGGGATCACGTTATGCGGGACCGGATCGCTGCTTTGGTCATGGAGCCGCGTGGCGACGCCCGCAGCCGCATGCGCCACGGCCGCGGCCGACACTTCTCCTGTGGCCTGCTTATCGAGAAGGATCTCGATAGGGGCCACCACGGGAACAACGCGCACGGATTTGGGGAACTTGTGCGAGCTGTCTCTCCGCGCCAACGCGTCGGCCATGGCTTGAAACATGTCGGCTCGGGACAAGTAATGGTTTTCGACCGGTAAGTACTTCGGAGGCGCTTCTTTGTTGCCCCAGGCGGTGAGCATTTGCTGGGTGGCGGCGCGGAGCGCATCCACTCGCACATTGAAGTCCGTATCCGGCTTGACCATCTTTTTCAACTGATCCGTGGAAAGGAAGTGAACCCCGGAATCGGCGGGCAGGAATTCTTCGGTGAGCCACTTCAGCGTGGCGTCGGTATTGGCGTAGGCCTTTTCCACATCCGCGGCAGGGCGCAGCGCGTTCGCCGGCAGCTTGGGTTCATTCGGGTGATGGTATGCGTAGCGCAC
>JASIGB010000827.1:0-7595 GCA_030045355.1 Bryobacteraceae bacterium | reverse complement strand
CGGTTATTGTCCGGCCGCCAGCTTGGATGTCAGGATCCAGCGCAGCACGCCGTGCGGTTCGGCCGGAAACCTCTCGATTTCGATGCACGCGATCGCGCCCTTCTTGAAATCCACCTGAAGATTCGGCGCTCCGAGCAGGAACGCCATCAAGCGTCCGAAGAGAGGCTCGTGTCCCACCAGCAGGATTCGCGATTCGTTTTTGTGGTCCCGGATCTCGTCCCAAACGCTCTTGGGCGTCGAGCCGGGCTCCAGCGCCTTGGTGCGCAGCAGCTCGCCCTTGTAGTCCAACATCTCGACCGCCATTTGCGCGGTTTGCAACGCGCGCTTGTATGGGCTGGTCAGGACAAGCGACGGCGCGACGCCCGCCGACGCCGCCGCGCGCAAAACGTTGCGCAGTTTCTTGCGGCCGTCGGGAGTGAGCGCGCGCTCGGCATCCGGCTGGCCAATCTGCGGTTCTTCGGCGACTGCATGGCGCAGGAGATAAACTTCCATTCTTGGTAGCCTACTGTTTTGAAACTCGATTTTGACCGCAGCGCGTTTTATCTGACGTGCGGCGCGCTTGTTTCTATTTTATTCTCGATTGCGGTCTCGCAGATTCTCCTGGCCCTGGCGCTAGCTGCCCTGCTGGTTTCCTCCGCCCCTCTCCGGCTGCCGCCGATCAAGCTGCCGCTCGCGCTCTTCCTGGCGGCCACGGTGATTTCGCTCTTGGCTTCCGGCCACATCCAGCAGGGGATGCCGCAGATCCGCAAGTTTTACGTGTTCTTCATCTTGCTGGTGACCTTCAGCACGTGTCGCAAACTTTCCCAGGTTCGCGCCATTGTATTGCTATGGGCCGGTGTCGCGACGCTCTCCGCCGCGCGCAGCTTCTTTCAATTCTGGCGCCTCTACCGGCAATCCCAGGCCCAGCACGCCAATTTTTACGACTTCTACATCGGGTCGCGCATCACCGGCTTCATGAGCCATTGGATGACCTTCGGTGGCGAAGAGATGATCGTACTCCTGCTGCTGCTCGCCTGGCTGTTCTTCTCGGCCGAGCGCCGCTCCAAGCGTGCCGGCTGGCTGGGCGCCGTGATTCTGGCATGTTCCATGGTGCTCGGCTTCACGCGCAGCATCTTCCTGGTGGGCTTTCCCGTTGGATTGCTGTACCTGCTGTGGTTCTGGAAGAAATGGTTGGTGGCGGTGGTGCCTGCCGCAGTGCTGATTGCGGCGTTTCTCGGTCCTCCGGCGCTCCGCGAGCGGATCGCATCCGTAGTCGAGCCGCAACACGACGTGGATTCGAATCAGCACCGCGCGATCCTGCGCGAAACCGGCCTGCTCATCGTGCGCGCGCATCCCTGGCTCGGGCTGGGCCCGGAGCAGATCAAATACCAGATCGACCGCTGGATTCCGGCGTCTGCCAGGCCGTTGCCGCCGGGCGATTACGAGCATCTGCACAACGTCTATTTACAATACGCGGCCGAGCGCGGACTCCCCGCGCTGCTCATCTTTCTCTGGCTGATCGCGAAAATCCTGTGGGATTTCGCGAGCGCATTACGGCGCAAGCCCACGGTGGAAGCGCGGTTCGTATTGCACGGATCCATCGCCGCGATTCTGGCGCTGTTGGCCGAAGGCTTCGCCGAGTACAACCTGGGCGACAGCGAAGTACTGACGCTATTTTTGGCCGTGGTCGCGTTCGGTTACGTCGCGCGGGATTCCTTGTCTCCCTCGTCTTCTTAGTATTCCGGCGCTGCTCGCCAGCGGCTTACTGCATCGGGCCGTGCAGCTCCGGCACGCGTTTCTTCCGCGTCCCTCCGCGGCGCGGACGCTCGGCCGTATTGCCGGAAGCCGCCTTGCGAGGCCGGCGAACGGGCTTGGGCTTGGGCGGCGGAGGATTGGGCTCCAACAGCGAAGGCTGACCTTCGACGATGGGCTGTTTCTCGTCCTCCTCCTCTTCGTGATGCACTTCCACCGGTTTTTCGGGCTCCGCGGGCGGATAAAACTCGGCGCCCATATAGACGATCAGGCCCTTTTCCTCGTCCGGCTCCACGCGCACCACCAGCTTGTCCTGCGCGTAATTGAGAAACTCCGAGAATTCCTGGAATCCGAATGCCGCCGACGAGAAATTCGGCACCTCGGTCTGCACCCAGGCCGCCAAGTCGTCGGCCAGAACTCCGTTCTCCATCTCCAGCCGATGTGTCTCCAGCACGTCACGCAACGGCGGCAGCGCTTCCTCCGGCTTCGGCGTGGGGCGCTCGGGCGTGGCCGCGCCCTTGCGCTCGATGATGTAGCGGCCGCCTTGGCCGCTGACATTCACGAAATCGGCCTTCTTCAACTTCTCCACAAAATCCGAGAAGCTGTTCGCGCCATAGGCCTTTTCGGTGAAGGCCGAATCGAGCTGAAGCATGGTGGATTTCAATAATCCTAATTGCGGCTGCACCGCGCGGCGCTCCAGCACCTGCAGCGCGCGCTCCACCAGCGGCATGGCCTGAGCCAGATCAAGCGGCGCCGGACGCTGACGCTGCTGCTGCTGACCGCCCTGTTGGCGATCCCGCGGCTGCTGTTCGCCTCCCTGCTGGCGCGGCGGGCGCTGCTCGCGGCTTTGCCCGCGGTCCGCATCCGACAGCAGCGATTCGTAGCTGATGAATTCGTAACAGTTCTGTTGCAGGATGGTGCTGGTGAAGGCCTTGCCTCCGACCACGAACACCGTCTTACCGTATTCCTTCAGCTTGTTCACCAGCGGGATGAAGTCGCTGTCGCCGCTGACGATGGCGAACGCATTTACGTGCGGATGGGTGAACGCCATCTCCAGCGCGTCCAGGGCCAGGTTGATGTCGCCGCCGTTTTTGTCGCCGCGCGGCGAAGGCAGGCGCTGCACCATTTGCACGGCATTCTCCGCCATGGAGCGGGCCGCGCCTTCCTGGCGTCCCCAATTGGCGTAGGCGAATTTCGCCACCAGATCCCCGCGCTCCTTGAGCGCATCCAGCGGCAACGAAACGTCAAATTCGCGCCGCAAAGTCGATTTCACGCCGATTTCAATGTTGTCGTAGTCGACAAACACGGCGATGTTCAGTTTTTCTTGCATTTCAGTCTTTTCGTGCACAGGCGCTTAGCGCCCATGCGTTGGTTTTCAAAATAAGCGGGCTTTCGTCCCCGCGATTGCTTTACGCGGTCTGCTTTACAGAAGACCGGATGAAGTCTACGATTGCTTCGAGCGACGCTCCGGGCTGGAACACAGCCGCCACACCCAACTTCTTGAGCGAGGCGGCGTCCTCGTCAGGAATTATACCGCCGACCAGGACCAGAACGTCGTCCATGCCTTTCTCGCGCAGCAAATCCATAATACGCGGAACGATCGCATTATGGGCGCCCGACAGGATGGACAGGCCAATCACCTGGACGTCCTCCTGCAGCGCCGCATTCACGATCATTTCCGGAGTCTGGCGCAGGCCGGTGTAAATCACCTCCATGCCCGCGTCACGCAACGCCCGCGCGATCACCTTCGCGCCCCGGTCGTGGCCGTCCAAACCCGGTTTGGCGACCAGCACCCGGATGCGTGACTCCATATATCTTGATGGTAGCAGGGCGCCGTGTGTCACACACGCGCCGAATGCTAGCGAGGGGGTACCGCTGGCGCCTCCTCGGGGATTGGCGGCTGAGGCACAACGTCCGCCGGTTGCGCCCTTGCGGCCGCCCCGACCCGTTCGATTACGCCACCGTCAGCGGTGGGCGTGATTTGCACCTCTTGCGGCGCGCAGGGCGCGGTGGGTTGCGTGCCGTCGATGAAATAGCCTGACATCTCGCCTCCGCATCCCGGCCCCGCCAGTTGACCGGTCATTGGATCGAACGACGTTTGCGTCACGCCTTGCGGCGGCTGGAAGGTCTTAACATTGCCGTATTGCTGATAACGCGCCGCTTCGCTCATGAATTCGGTCCAGATGGGCAGAGCGGATCTAGCGCCCTCCAGTCCCAGGTCCGTGTAATCGTCGAAACCCACCCAAACCACGGTCAGCAGATTGGACGTGAACCCCGCGAACCATCCGTCGTGCGACGTACCTGTCTTCCCCGCCGCCGGCAGCCGGAACCCCCGCGCGCGAACCCCGGCCGCCGTTCCGCTGCGCATCACCTCTTCGAGCATGTCCACCATCAGGAACGCGACTCGCGGATCCAGAACCCGTCTTGTGCGTAGGCCGCGGCGGAACACGACCTCGCCCGCGGAATTTCGCATTTCATCAATGAACGCCGGCTGCACCAGGTTGCCGCCGTTGGCGAAGATCGTATAGGCGCGCGCGATTTCGAACGGAGTCACTTGATATGCGCCGATTGCTGCCGCGGGCGTAGGCTGGATATCGCCGTTCATGCCGGCCTCGCGCGCGACGGCCGCTACGTTGTTCAGTCCCGCCATCTGCGCCACCTTGATGGTGGCGACGTTCAGCGAATGCGCCAGCGCCTCGCGCAGCGTGACCTGTCCCATGAACTCATGCTTGAAATTCTGCGGGCTGTAAGTCTGGTTTCCGAAGTCGAACGTGGTCGGGGAATCGTCCACCACCGAGGCCGGAGTCAGGACGGGATTGCCGCCGTCGATCGCGGTGTTGAGCGCGGCCGTGTAGACGAACGGCTTAAAGACTGAGCCCGGCGGGCGCTTAGCGAACACACGATCGAGTTGGCTCGCGGCATATTCGCGGCCGCCACACAGCGCTTTGACTTCGCCGGTACGTGGGTCCAGCGCGATCAGCGCGACTTGCGGCGGGTGGGCGGGCCGCGGCTTCCGCGTCGTCAATTGTTTATGGACAAGTTGCATCCCAGCGGCGATGGCGCGCTCGGCTGCGTCCTGCAAGCGAGGGTCGAGCGTCGTGTAAACCGCGGCGGGGGCGCTGGATGTTTCCGCATCCTGCTGGGCCTGCTTCGCCGCAACGTCGATGAAATATTGCGACTCAGCCAACTCGGTTTCGCCGGTCTGCAAACCCAAAGGAGCGGCAACCGCCTGTTCGTATTGCTCGCCAGTGATGTACCGGTTTTCGAGCATGCGCTTCAGCACCACGTCGCGCCGCTCCCGCGCGCGCCGCGGGTAGAGAAAGGGATTCAGGTAAGCGGGCCGCTGAATTAAACCAGCGATCAGGGCGGCTTCGTTCAGATCCAGCTTGCGGACGTCTTTGTTGAAGTACGCGCGCGCGGCCTCACCCACACCGTTGATCCCAAACGAGCCGTCCCCGCCGAGATAAACCTGGTTCGAGTACCGTTCGAAGATCTGATCCTTGGAAAGCTTGTGCTCCAGATGGATCGTAATCATCGCCTCTTCGATCTTGCGTTTCCAACTCTTGTCGCGATCGAGCCACAGATTGCGCGCCAACTGCATGGAGATGGTGGAAGCGCCCTGTTCTTTTCGACGGTCGCGCAGGTCCACGTACAGGGCTTTCGCGATGCGGCGCAGGTCGAGGCCGGAGTGCTCGAAGAAACGCTTGTCTTCGGCCGACAGAATGGCGTCGACCAGCACCGGCGGAATATCGGAAAAATGTACCGGCATGCGCTTGGCGCGATCCTGCCCAGACAGATTAGCCAGCAGTTGGGGCTTCAGCTCGCATTGCCCCAGGCGTCGCCCCGTGGCCGGATCGAAGATGGCACTCACGCGCCCGTTCGAAACGGAAATCTCGGTGGGTGGCACGCTGTGCTTCATCGCCGAAATGGCCTCGCCGGGCGACATGGGATCGCCCACCGCCACTAGCTCGGGCGCGGAATAATAGTCCACCGCGTTCAGGAGCGGCCCTGAAAGCTGCCGGTCGACACGCTGAGCGAGCCGATGGTACGGAATCGCGACCGCCGCCACCACCAGCGGCAGCGCAATTAGGACGCTGGCCACCGCCAGCTCCCACGGCTTCAGCTTTCTCGCGTTTAGGTCATCCCCGCCCGAGCTTTGCACGGCCCAAGTAATCGCACGCCGGGTTCCAGGTGGGAAAGTCCAGTAAATTGATTGAGTCGCGATTAGCTAACCTGGTTGAATTTACAGTTCTACACGCGAAACTATCGCCCGTCAGAGGACGCTGGTCTCGGTATAGGCGCCGAACACCGAGCGGAACGCGTCACAGATTTCGCCCGTCGTGGCGTAAGCGCGCACGGCGTCCAGGATGAACGGCAGGGTGTTCTCGTTGCCTTCTGCGGCGCGGCGGAGGGCATTGAGACACTGCGCGACTGCTTGATGGTCACGCTGGGATTTCAATTTTGCGAGCTTTTCGAGCTGATGCCGTTGGGCCGATTCGTCGATCTCCAGCACTTCGATCGGCTCCTCATTCTGCTCGACGAAGGCGTTCACGCCCACGATCTTCTGTTCGCCGGTCTCGATGGCGTGCTGGTATTCGAAACTCGCGTTCGCGATTTCCGTTTGCGGGAAGCCGCGCTCGATGGCCGGAATCATGCCGCCCAGGGCGTCGATGCGCCGGATATAATCGAGCGCCCGTTGTTCCATCTCGGTCGTCAGGCTCTCGACGAAATAGCTGCCGCCCAATGGATCCGGCGCTTCGGGAACCCCGCTTTCGTAGGCGATCACCTGCTGGGTGCGTAAGGCAATCGTGACGGCGTGCTCGCTCGGCAGGGCATAGGCTTCATCCAGCGAGTTGGTATGCAGGGATTGAGTCCCACCCAGCACCGCCGCGAGCGCCTGGAGCGTGGTGCGCACGATATTGTTGTACGGCTGTTGCCAGGTGAGCGAACAGCCGGCCGTCTGCGCGTGCGTGCGCAGTTTCCAGCTTCGTTCGTCACGCGCGCCGTAGCGGTCACGCATGGTTTCGGCCCAGATTTTGCGCGCCGCGCGGAATTTCGCGATCTCCTCGAAGAAGTCGTTATGCGCATTAAAAAAGAAGCTCAGACGGGGCGCGAAGCTATCCACCGCAAGGCCGCGCTCAAGCGCCCATTCCACGTACTCCATGCCGTCGCGCAGCGTGAACGCTAACTCCTGCACGGCCGTGGATCCGGCCTCGCGGATATGATAGCCGCTGATCGAAATGGGATTGAAGCGCGGAACATGACCCGTGGAGTACTCGATCACGTCCGTCACCAGCCGCATGGAGGGCCGCGGCGGAAAGATGTACTCTTTCTGCGCGATGTATTCCTTCAAGATGTCGTTCTGCAAAGTGCCCGAGAGCCGGCTCCAATCCACGCCCTGTTTTTCGGCTACCGCGAGATACATGGCCCAGATCACCGGCGCGGGCGAATTGATGGTCATCGAAACCGTCACGTCGCCGAGCGGGATGCCGCGGAACAGGATCTCCATGTCTTCGAGCGAGCAGATCGAAACGCCGCACTTGCCCACTTCGCCTTCCGACGTTGCGTGATCGGCGTCGTACCCCATCAACGTGGGCAGATCGAATGCCACCGAGAGTCCTGTCTGCCCTTGACTCAGCAAATAACGATATCGGCGGTTGGTTTCTTCGGGCGTCGCGAAGCCCGAGAACTGGCGCATGGTCCAAAGCTTGCCGCGATACATGCTCTCGTGGATCCCGCGCGTGTAAGGAAACTCGCCCGGCGGAGGGACTTTGAGACCGGCAATGTCGGCGGCCGTGTACACCGGCTCGACGGGTATCCCGCTGAGCGTTTTCCGCGCATTCGGAGCGGCGGTTCCGGTGGGC
>JASIGB010000826.1:0-4190 GCA_030045355.1 Bryobacteraceae bacterium | reverse complement strand
TGGAATGGATTTTACGTGTTCACCACTCCGCAGAACTTCCTGGAAGGCAATCCCGTTATCTTCGAAGGAGCGCCGAACGGCGGCACAGACGCGAACCGCTACGAGCGCTCGATTTCACTGGAGCCCTACATCCAGGACGATTGGAAGGTCAATAACCGCCTGACCATCAACCTGGGGTTCCGCTACGAGTGGGAATCCAACCCGACCGAGAAAAATAACAACTTCTACAACGTGGTTGGGCCGCCCTTCGGCGACAGCTACGTGAATGTTCCCCATGCCTTTGTGACCAACCCGTCTAATCACAACTTCGATCCGCGCGTGGGACTGGCGTGGGACGTGTTCGGGGACCACAAGACTTCGCTACGCGCCGGTTTCGGAATTTATCACGATGTGTACCAGACTTACACCTTTTCGTCGGCTTACACCTCCAATCCGCCCTTCCTTACGGAGCTGCAAATCTTCCCCGGCACCGATCCGTGTTGGCCGGCGCCGCCTCTCAACGGTGTTTGCAGTTCCAGTGTTCTCGGAGGCGGGTTAAGCCAGACCAATGGCACTTATTACGGCACCAATACCACGCCGTATACGATGGAATGGAACCTGAATATCCAGCGGGAGCTGTTTAAGAACACGCTGCTGACGGTTGGGTATGTGGGCTCGCGTGGTGTTCATCTTCTCGCGTTCCACGACTTCAATCCACCGACGCCGACCGTCACCAACGGAGTGATGTCTTTTGCGGCGTACAATCCGGCCATCGGGATCTATGTGCAGAACCCGCGGCTGGATCCCGACTTCGGCTCTCTGGACATGACCGACCCCACCAGCAGTTCCAACTACAACGCGCTGGAAGTGAGTGTGGAGCACAAATTGTCGGCGAATTTCGTGATGCAGTTCTCCTACACGTGGTCGCACTGCCTGGATTACGCCTACACCTACGCGGGCTTGGGCTTCAACAACTCGAGTTCGGCGGTCACGAATCCGTATGACTATAACTCGGATTATGGCAACTGCAGCTTTGACCTGCGGCAGAACATCAACGCCAGTGTGGTTTACATGCTGCCCTTCCACGGCAGCCATTGGGTGGAAGGATGGCAGATTAACGGAATCCAGACCTGGCACACCGGTGTCCCCTTCGCGCTGAGTGAAGGCGATCAAGCGGATTTGGGCAACAGCTTCGACAGCGAGCGTCCGAATGAGATCGCGGGCTGCAACGTGTATGCCAACCAGAGCCCGAACCAATGGTACAACACGGCATGCTTCTATCCGTCCGTCTACGGAACAATGGGAGACGAGGGACGCAATAACCTGGTTGGCCCCGGCATGGTGGAGACCGATATCGGGATCGTGAAGAACACCCGTATTAACGAGCGCTTCACTTTGGAATTCCGCGGCGAGGTGTTCAACATCTTCAACCACCCCAACTTCGCGGTTCCGAATCTGGCGGCTTTCAACGCGGGCGCCTATCCGACTTATCAGGCCACGCTGAGCTCGACCGCGGGACAAATTACCTCTCTGGTGGGAAGCGGTGGGATCAACTCCGTGGCTCGCCAGACGCAGTTCAGTTTGAAGCTGATTTTTTAAACCGATCGGCCTGAGTGCCGATTTGATCGATTCTTGATCGAAAACAGGGGCATCCACTGCTGCATGCATCAGCAGTGCTGATGCCCCTTATCATCTTTCGATAAATCGTAACAACACGTTTCCTCCGGTGATATCTTGCTAGGCAACTGGTTGGTCTAAAAAAGGAGTCTCGCAATGAGGAACCGTGCAGTTCTGCTTTCGTGTGTCTTGAGTTTTGTCTTTGCCGCCGCACCGGGGAGGCTTTTCGGCCAGGCGGCCACAGCGTCGATTTCAGGGCGCGTCACCGATGCGTCTAACGCCGCGGTTCCGAACGCAACCGTAACCATTAAGAACACCGCCACATCGGCCACCCAAACCGCAAGCACCGATGAACAGGGACGCTACGCGTTGCTGGACCTGCCTATCGGCACCTACGACCTGACCATATCCAAGACCGGTTTCCAGAACGTGGCTCGCAGCGGCCTGCAGCTTACCGTAGGCGCCGCCCCGGTACTGGATTTTCAGATGATGGTCGGCCAGGCGAGTGAAACGGTGAGCGTGAGCGCCGAAGCGGCCCAGGTGGAGACGACCACCGCCGCAGTGTCGTCATTGGTCAACCAGACGCAAATGCGCGAACTGCCTCTGAATGGCCGCGACTGGGAACAGTTGATTCTGCTCGCGCCCGGCGTACTGAGTTATCCGCAAGGCGGATCGAGCGCGCTGACTTCGGTGGCCAATGCTTACTCCATCGCGGGCACGCGTCCGGAAGGCTACGCCAATATGCTGGATGGCGAAGACATGCTGAACTGGTGGCAGCGCAACGCCGGCGGCGATGTGACCGGGACCACGCTCGGTATCGACGCCATTGCGGAATTTCAGACGCTGACCGGCACTTACAGCGCGGAGTACGCGGGCAACGGCGGCGCCATCGTCGGCGTGACGAAATCGGGCACCAACGAATTTCACGGCTCCATCTATGAGTTCCTGCGCAACAGTGCCCTCGACTCGCGCGGCTTCTTCGACCCTGGCCCTGGCGCGCCCCCGTTCCGTAGAAACCAGTTCGGCGGCACCATTGGCGGCCCGATCAAGAAGAATAAGATCTTTTTCTTCGCCAACTATGAGGGGATCAGGCAGTTGCTGGAAACGACCTCGGTGAATTACGTGCCGGAACCGGATTTTGTCTCCCTCAACTGCGTAGCCCCGAAGTGCACCCCGAACGCGGCTTCTCTGGCGATGCTGGCCCTGAACCCGCAGCCCAATGGAGGAGTGTTCAATGCCGCGGAAGGAGTCGGCATCTATAACTTCGTAGGTCCGCAGACCACCCCTGAAGATTTCGGTGTCGCGCGCATCGATTGGAATATCTCCGACAAGGACGCGTACTTCGCGCGCTATGAGGCCGATTTCGGCACACGCACCACCAATTCCGGCCTTGGCCTCTGGCCTCTGGATGACACCACCCATAACCAGTTCTTCACCATGGGGGAACGGCATGTCTTTTCGCCCTCGCTGATCAACCAGTTCACTGCGTCTTTCTCGCGGCCCTGGACGTCGGAAGTGCAGCCGGCGGAACATGCGGCGCTGCAGATTTTTACTCCCGCACGGGAGGACGCTTACGTCGGGGTTCCGAACCTTACCGCGCTGGGGGCATCTTTTGTCAATCCCTTCCGTTATCTGCAGAACAAGTTCACTGAGAAGGACGACTTGACCTGGGTCAAGGGCTCCCACACCATAAAAATCGGGGGCATGTTCCAGCGGCAGCAGCTCGATCCTTACGTCCAGGTCTTCTGGAACGGGTTCTATATATTCACCGGCGGCGATGAAAGCTTCCTGGCAGGGCAGCCATTCCTGTTCGAAGGCGCGCCGAACGGTGGAACCAACAGCTATCGGTCCGAGCGTTACGACGTGGTCCAGCCTTACGTCCAGGATGACTGGAAAGTTTCGAGGAATTTGACCATCAATATCGGCCTCCGCTACGATTGGGAAACCAATCCCATCGAGGTCCACGGCCTTTTCTCTAACGTGGTGGGGCCGCCCTTCCAACCTAATTTCGTGAGCGTCCCGCACGCGTACGCCAACAATCCCTCCAACCGGAACTGGGATCCGCGCGTCGGCTTGGCGTGGGATGTCTTCGGCGATCACAAGACTTCGGTGCGCGCCGGCTTCGGAATTTTCCACGATCCTTACACGACTTACACCTTCTCGTCCGCCTATGTGTCGAGCCCGCCGTACGACACGCAGATCCAGATCTTCCCCCAAGGCTGGCCCTACCCCTTCGTCGGCGGCGGGATACCGTCCTATAGTCAGACCACGGGAACGTATTACGGAACCAACACCACTCCGTATTCGCTGGAGTACACGCTGAGCATCCAGCGTGAATTGCCCGGGCACAATTTGTTTACGGTGGGCTATCAAGGGACGCGCGGCGTTCACCTACTCGCTTTCGACGATTTCAACGCGCCCGAGGCCACGGTCATCAATGGTGTGGACTACTTGGCGACCCAAAATGGGCAGCCTTGCCCCCTCGGCGCCCCCACCTCGGGCCCCGGGGCAACCTGCTTCCAGAATGCGCGGCCCGTTCCCGCCTTGGGCTCCCAAGACATGACCGCGCCTTTCAGCTACTCTTCTTACAACGC
>JASIGB010000825.1:0-2931 GCA_030045355.1 Bryobacteraceae bacterium | reverse complement strand
TACGAAGTTACCATCGACGATCCCGGCGCTTACTCGCATCCCTGGACCGCCTATAATACCGTCCGCTGGCGTCCCGGCATGGAATTGATGGAAAACATCTGCCAGGAAGACGAAAAAAGCTCCAAACACATGATCGGAAATTCAAAGAATTGAGAGCTTGGTTTTTCCTCGCCGCGCTGGCCGTCCTGCCCCTTCAGGCTCAGACGCCCGATCTCAGCGGCGTTTGGCTGCCTGAGCCCGTGCACGACATGGCCACCGGCATCGATGTTCCCCTCCTACCTTGGGCCAAAGCGAAATTCGAGGAGAACAGCGCCGCCAAGCAGAGTGAGACGGACCGGCGCTGTCTTCCGCCAGGCGTTCCGCGCATTATGTGGATGGCCCGCCCCTTCGAAATTGTTCAAACATCCAGCCGCATTTTGTTTTTATACGAAGGTGGTGCGCACGTCTGGCGCCAGGTCTGGATGGATGGCCGCTCTCACGCGAAAGATCCGAATCCAGATTGGCTGGGCCACTCGATCGGCCGGTGGGAAGGCGCGACGCTGGTGGTGGATTCCATCGGCTTCAACGACCATACCTGGCTTGATGACGCGGGCCATCCGCACACCGAGCAGTTGCACGTGATCGAACGATTCACACGCACGGCAGCGAATACGATGCGCTACGAAGTCACCATCGACGATCCAGGCGCATACGCGCGGCCGTGGACCGTGCGGAGCACGGTTTCATTTCGCCCCGGCGGGCGCCTGGAAGAAGATATCTGCCTGGACAAGCCTTAGGGCCGTCGATCAGCGCGGTTTGCGCGCGCTCCCCAGCCAGTGCGGGATGGGCGGCGGCAGCGGTTGCACATCGATTTCGCCGAACCCCGCGCGCTCCAGCCAACCGGCCAGTTCGGTGGAAGAAAACACCCAGCCCGATTTCGACGTAAGCGCCATGTTCACGGCGAACAGCGCGGAGAATTTCGGCGCGGCGTGCGTCGCGTCCGTCATCATGTCCATGACGTATACTCGGCCACCCGGCTCCATCGCGTCGTAGGCCTTCGAGAGCAGCGCTTGAATGCCTTCGGCCGATTCCTGATGCATCATGCCGAAGAACAGGACGGCGTCATTGCCGCGGGGAAAGGGCGTCGAATGATAATCGCCGGCCAATGTCTTCACGCGCTCCGCCGCGCCTTGCTGCGCGATCAATTCCTTCGCGATCGCGATCACCGGGGGCAGATCTAAGACAGTGGCCTCCATTTCGGGATAGGCGCGCGACAACAGCACCGAAAACGTACCCGGCCCGCCGCCGACATCGAGCAGACACCTGGTCCCGCCGAGTTCCAGCCGCGCCATCACAGGCTGCGCGGTGGCCAGCGCCTTGCCGTGCATCGAATACACGAAGTTGCGCGTGCGGTCCTCGTCGTCGCCCAGGTGCAGCTCGGGAGGTTCCACCGGTTCGCCGGTTTTCACCAGGTTCGGCAGGCGTCCCCACGCCGGGTAGACGTCACGCATGTAGAGAAGTGCGCTCGACAAATCGCCTTTGCGGCCCGCTACCAGGAACAGATCGCTTTCCGGCGTGTTGCGGAAACATTCGCCTTCTTTTTCGAGCAGGCCGACCGCCACCGCGGCGTTCATCAGCAAACCAGTGCCTCGTTCGTCGAGGCCGAGCGTGTGCGCGATGCTGGCGGCCGTCGCCGTGCCGGCTTTCGACAGCGCGGTGAAGATCCCCAGGTCGGAGGCGGCGAACAGAATGGCCGAATCCTGAAAAATGCTGGCCAGGCTCATAATGCGGCTTGGATTGGGTGCGGTGTTTGGCGTCATATGAGTTCCTTACAGAGTTCTCAAGAATGCGATCAGATCGGCGCGGTCGCCGGGTTTCAAGTTGAGCCCGAAGGGATGTCCCGTCACTGCGTGCGGCGGCGTCACCGGGCTCCAATTGGAGGACCGGAAATCCGGCTTCAGCCGCGCGGGGTTGAACATCTCTTCCAGACTCCCGATGGATCCGTCGTGCAGAAGCGCCGCCTCCAACCACACCATGCGCAGCGAAGGCACGCGATAGAGGCCGGTCCCTTTACGCGTTTTGAGCGCGAGGTTGGGATCCGTGCCCACCGAGATCTGATCGATGTCGGCTTCCTTTAACAGCGACGCCGGTGGGGTGAAACCTTTGGCCAGCGTGAGTTTATTGTCCGTATAAAGTGGAGGCGTGTGGCAGCGGGCGCAAGTGGCTTGGAAAATCCGGCTTCCGCGATCGGAGCGCTCATCGGGGTGGTTGGGATTCTCGGGCGGCTTCAGCGAATACACAAACTGCGCCAAAGCATACAGCAGCGCATCCGGCGTTCGCTTGATGCCTTGTCCCAGCCCCATGTTGGCCAGCCGCATGGACGAATCCGGCCCGTTTCCGTAACGCGTGAGGGCGTCGCTCACGTCGGCGATCATCTCCGAGTACCGCATCAGGTCCTGGATGTTGCGGTTGCGCGATGTGCCGGTGCGGTCGAAGTAATGCATGTCGCGGACGCCGATCAAATTCGCGATCTTCACCGGATACAGCAGGCTGGTATTGGTGCGCGGATGCACGCCCAGCGGCTCCTGTTCGTATAAGTTCGCGATCTGCTCGGCGGGCAGATCCGCCGAGGCGAGATTGGGATCGTTCAACAGGTACGGCACGCGGTAGTCCTCGCGCATGTGCTTGCGCCGGCGGTCCTCCAAAAACTGCGCGCTGATATGGGCGTAGCGCAGCGTCAAATCCGCCATGAGCGGCCCGAAGGGTGTGTGGACGTTGGGCGGGCCCTCGATCACCTTGCCGTCGCGCACCTGCACGTGGCACATGGCGCAGGTGTCGGTTCCCAATTCCACCTTGCCCTTGGTTCGCACTACGTAGCGCAGGCCCAGCAGAATTCCGTCGGGCGTACTTTGCAGCCCATAGGCGGCGATCACTTTCGGATCGCGAATCAGT
>JASIGB010000824.1:0-5327 GCA_030045355.1 Bryobacteraceae bacterium | reverse complement strand
CTTCCGCCAATTCCCCGCGCATGTTTTCCCGCTTCTCTTCATTTTCCAACAGCGCCAGCGCTTCGCGAGCGAGTGCCTCCGGCGTCATCCGGTCCTGGATGAGTTCAGGGACCACCGGCCGGCCGGCTACCAGGTTCACCATCGAATAGAACGGCACGCGAACCATCGCCTTGCCCATCCACCAACTCAACGGATGTACGCGATAAAAAGCGACCAGGGGAGTTCCAAGCAGCGCAGCCTCAATCGTGACCGTGCCACTGGCCGCCAGCGCTACGTCGGCGGAGAGGAGCGCATCCCAGGTCTTTCCTTCAAGCAGTTGGATGGATGCCGCGGAAATCCGTTCCCTGAAACGTGACGCTAACGGGATGGTACCCGGGGGAACCGCCAGGACAAAGTGCAATTCGCGTTGGGTAGCGGCCCGGAGCCGCGAGACCGTTTCTAACAAAACCGGCAGGTGCCGAGCGGCTTCGCCCATCCGGCTTCCCGGCAACAGAACCACCAGCCGCGCATCCTGCGGTATCCCAAAGCTACGGCGCACCTCCGCGCGGGGCGCGGATGGCTTCACGAGGCGGGTGAGCGGATGGCCGATGTAGGTGGCTTCCACTCCGTAGCGCGCGAAAAACGCCGGTTCGAAGGGAAAAATGCACAGCAGCCGGTCAATCGTACGTCGCATCATCGGCAGACGCCCTCTGCGCCAGGCCCAGACTTGCGGGGCGACGAAGTAGAACACGGGAATCCCCATCTTCTTTAAGCGGCGCGCGACGCGCAGGTGAAAATCCGGGCTGTCGGTCAGGATGGCGAGATCGGGGCGTTCGGCACGGGCGGCGTTCAGCAATTTCCGGAATTCGCCATAGATTCGAGGGATGTGAGTAACCACTTCCACCAGCCCCACCACCGCCAGGCTATGCGCGTCCACCACCGGACGGACCCCGTCCGCTTGCATACGCGGCCCCGCGCAGCCGAAAAATTCGAGATCGGGCTGATGGCGGCGCAGCGCTTCCACCAGCGCGGACGCATAGAGGTCGCCCGAGGCTTCACCGGCCGAAATGAGGATTTTCGAGGCCACTTTATTTAGGATAGCGCGGCGGGCTAGGCGGGAACCGGCGGCAGCACGCGCTTAGCCACGCTTACGCAGCAGTGACGAGGAGAGCCAGAACACGGCCAGGCTGATGCCCAAAATCACGTAAAGCACAGGGGCCCTCAGGGTAATGGCGAAGGCAGCCACGGAAACCGCTCATCCCCAGCACCAGAACTCAGCTTGGAACCCCTCGGCCCAGTTCGGGTTGCGTCCAGCGGACGGCGCGCGCGGCGAGAAGGATGGCCACAGACGCGGCACCGCCTCCCGGTAGCGCTTGTAACTCTGACTCCCCTTGGTTTCGAGATCGGCTTCTTCGCGAACAATCAGCCAATAACAAAAGACCGTCATCGCGAACGCCGCTACAAAAAAACCGACCCGGCTCATTACGGCGCCCAGTCCGATCGCCAACAATATGTTCGCGAAATAGAGTGGATTGCGGACGTAGCGGTAAGGACCATCCGCCACCAGCGACTCGGTTTTCACATCGGACGCATACACCACGCTCGCGTGAAGGTAGGACGACGCCCACGTGCTGCAGTCGACCGGCAGAATGCGGCGGCCGCGTTGGCGAATTGGCTAGCGGTGAAATCCGGCGCCAACGCCGACGTCATCGCCCGGTTGCTGTTCGCCCTCGCGGCGTGCCTCCTGTTGTTGGCTGCGTTCATCCGAAAGCCAGCGCCCGGTTTTTGAATTCCCACGGCGTGCATCGCATGATCAGTCATCAGTGTAGACTGAACGCGTGCAGGCAGGTTTGACTATCGACGAAGCGGATTCGGCGTCGCCCGAAGCGGCGGAATTGATCGCGGCGCTCGACCGCGACTTGAGTGCCCGTTATCCCGGTCTTCCGATTCACGGCATCGACGCGGCGAACTTCCGCGCAGCGGGCGGCGTGTTCCTGATCGGGCATCTGGCTGGCGTCCCAGCGGCCTGCGGCGCGCTGCGGCCCATGGAGGACGGCGCGGTGGAGGTGAAGCGGATGTACGTTCGCGACGGTTACCGAGGCCGGGGATTGGGCCGCGCGATGCTAGCCGCTCTCGAAGCGATCGCCGCGCATCGCGGGTATGCGATTATTCGTCTCGAAACCGCCGATCAGCAGCCGGAAGCGATCGCGCTGTATGAAAGCTCAGGTTATCATCCGATTCCTTGCTACGGCGCGCATCAAGGGGACCCGCGCTCGCGCTGTTTCGAGAAGCAAATCGGAGAGCGCTAGATCCGTTCCACCTTTGGCGGTATCCCGACCGCCCGTCCCAATTCCTTCACGACGCCCACCCAAAACGCGCGGCCGAAGACGCCGATGGCGAGCAGGCCGCCGAACAGCGCGAGCGCCTCAAAGCTTTCGCGCCCCTGGCGCTCCCAATAGACGTCACGCAGATTCAGCCAGAGCGCGAACTCATCGAGCGTGAGGGCCGCGGCCACTCCGAAAAGCATCGACGTGACTCGGCCGGCGAAGCGTGTGGAGGCGGCGATCCCGGCGCCGATTTCGATCAGCCACAGGTATCCGACGAGCAAAAGCAGCAGAATCCCCCAGACCAGGTGGTGAATGTGCCGGCCGCCCATGGATATGTTGTGGAAGGGGCCGAAATCGTGCCGGATCGCGATGGTAAGCGCGCGCACCACGAGCACCGTCGTAAAGAAACCGACTGAGGCTAGGAACAGGCGCTCGCGCCTCGATTCCGTAAAGCGATGTTCATAGACGTGCCGCAGGCGCGTGCGCCAGACCAGGAAACTTAAGCCCGCCAGAATCGCCGCGACTATGCCCGGAAGAATCCAGAAGCTGCGGTGGGTCCAGAACATCTACTTGATGTTTACACGCCACTGCAACGTTGCGCGATCGTCCTTTGCCTTCCATTACCCTGGTAATATAAGGCATGAGCATCGCACGATCCAAAATTACGGCCCAAGGTCAGATTTCCGTGCCGGTGGACGTGCGCCGCAAGCTGGGCGTCGGCCCGGGGTCGATTCTGGAGTGGGACGAAGAAGGCGGGAAAATCGTGGTCCGGCGCGCTGGAACATATACGTCCAAAGACATTCACGACGCGATTTTCAAAGGGCGGAAGCCGAAGAAACATACCATCGAGGAAATGAAGGAAGGGATCGCGCAATATATTCGCGATCAGCATGCGCGCGGTCGATACTAACGTCGTAGTGCGCGTCATTACCCGTGATAATCCGCATCAGGCGGCTGTCGCCGATCTTTTCGGCGAGGAGGGCGCCTGGATCTCCGTGCTGGCATTGGCTGAGTCGATTTGGGTGCTCGATACTAACTACGGCTTCAGCGCGGAGGAACTTGCGGACGCGGTTGAAATGCTGCTCCACCATCGCGATTTTGTGCTGCAGGATTCCGATGTTGTTGGAGCGGCCTTGGACCTCTTCCGCTTACGGCCTTCGCTGGGCTTCTCCGATTGTCTGATGCTCAGCCTGGCCCGAAAAGCGGGCCATTTGCCGCTCGGCACGTTCGACCGTAATCTCGGGCGGGTTGAGGGCGCGCATAAGCTCTAGCCCTGGCTAATGCGGCGTCAACGCGAATGGCGCAGCCGAAGCTCCATCACCACCGTTGGTTCGTCGGGCGCCTCATAGTAATGCGGCGTAGTCCGAATCACGTCGAATCCAAAGCTTTCGTTCAGACGGATCATCGCGTGGTTGTGTTGCCGAGTATTGGTGACGATTCTCGAGAACCGATGATGCCGTGCGTACGAGATTTGCCAGCACTTCAACAGCCGGCCGAGACCGAGGCCTCTCCATTCGGGAAGAATGCCGGTCGTCACTATATAAAGCGATCCGCGAAGATACGGGTTCGTTCCGTCTTTGTTTATGTCTTCGCGGAAGTCTCGATGCCGCTGGAAGGCGCAGCATCCGACCTTCTTCCCGTTAATGAGCATCCACCAAGGGTCGCAGTCCTCCCATGCCTGTCTGTCAAACCAGTCGGAAGGATAGTTGTGGAATGCTTTGTGGTCGAAAGCAATCAGGCTGCGCAGGTCGTCGGGCACCGGCGCGCTCCGGAATTCCGTCCTCATCTCTCGCAATTTTAGACGCGTTCGCGGTTCCAGTTGGCGAGGAAGGACTCCGAGGCCAGCTCTTCGAGCCGCGCGGCCTCCTCATATTTCCACTCCGCGAGCCGCCGTTCCTTCAGCTCTTCGAGCAGCCGCACCCGCCGTTTGGCCTCGCCGTAGCGCTTACGTTGCTTGGCCAGGTCGCGGCCGACCTTCAGGAGCTGTTGCGCGAGATTCTCGGCTGTGCGCCGCAAGCGCAGGCCGCAAGCGGTCAGCGTTCTGAGGTCGTCGCCGCGCAGATCGGGCATCGTGCCCAAAGACGAAATCAGTTTCGACCGTTCCGTGCTCACTACCGCCAATTGCGATTGCAGATGGAGCTGTTGCTGGAGCAACGCTTTCAACTTGGCCTCTTCCGTGGTCAGCTCCACGCTGCGCCAGCGCAGAACTTTTTCGAGCGCAAAGTGAAATTTCGCCACGCGCCGCCTATCCCAGCGCCGCGGCCAATTTGGCCAGCCGGCCTAACGTTTCATTAAGCGGGCAAAACGTCTGCGCGTCCTGCTTGAGGAACTCCAGGATCTCGGGGCGGCAGCGAATGGCCGCATCCAGCTTGGGATTCGTCCCCGCGACATACGCGCCCAGTTGGATCAGGTCCTGAGAGTCGTGATAGAGCGCCAGCGCTTCGCGCAGTTTTTGCAAGTGCGCGCGCTGTTCCGGCAACGCGATCTTGGACGTGAGCCTGCTGATCGATTGCCGGATGTCGATGGCCGGATAGTGACCGGCAACACCCAGGTCACGCGACAGGATGAAGTGCCCGTCCAAAATGCCGCGCACTGCGTCGCAAATCGGCTCGTTGAAATCGTCGCCTTCCACCAGCACGGTGAAGAAGCCGGTGATGGAGCCTTTTTTGAAGTGTCCGGAGCGCTCGAAAATCTTGGGAAGCAGTGCGAACACCGAGGGCGTGTAGCCTTTCTGGCTGGGCGGCTCGCCGGCGGCGAGCCCGATCTCGCGCTGCGCCATCGCCAGACGCGTGACGGAATCCACCACCAAAAGGACGTTCTTGCCCTGATCACGAAAATACTCGGCCACCGCCAGCGCGACGAAGCAAGCGCGAATGCGCAAGGGCGCCGGCCGGTCCGAAGTAGCTACGACCACGACGGATCGCTTGCGTCCTTCCGTCCCCAGCTCGTTTTCGAGAAACGCCCGGACTTCGCGGTTACGCTCGCCCACTAGCGCGATGACGCTTACGTCCGCGTCGTTAT
>JASIGB010000823.1:0-2878 GCA_030045355.1 Bryobacteraceae bacterium | reverse complement strand
ACCTCCACATCGCCCGTGGCGAGCTTCGCGGCCGCCTCCTGCATGACCGCGAGCGGCCGGTCGATCACCCGCGCAATCCATACCCCGAACCCCAGCGCCACCAGGATTCCAAGCGCCATGCACAGCCCGATCTGGACCTGGGCCGAGGAGGCCTGTGCTTGGCTGCGCCACTCCTCCTCGCCCGCCAGCTCCGCGTTGCGATCGATGAGACTCCGCAGGTCATTGCGCGCCTCCACGCCGACCGCGTGCATTTCGCCCTGATCGATGGCCCAGGCCTTCTCGGTCTGGCCCGCGAGCGCCAGTTCAATGGCCGGTGCGCGCAATTGCTGGTAACGCGCGAAAGCCGCGCGGAACTTGAACAGCGTGTCCTGCTCGTTTTTGCCGAGAGCCTTCTTGCCATAGGCCTCCATGTAGCGTTCGGTGTTCTCGGTTTCCTCCTCGATGCTGACCGCGGCGGCGCGGCGTTTTACGTCCTCCTTGGAAATCAACAGATCCCGCATATCGACGCGGGCTGTGAGATAGGCAAAGTTGGCATAGGCCAGATCTTGAATGGAGAGCAGACGCTCCGCGTACAACTCTGCCCCACCCTTCTTCATCTCACGCACTTTGGCCAGCCCGATGAGACCCACCAGCGCGGCGATCGCCGCAGCCAGTGCGAAAGCGAACGGCAGCTTGGCCTTGATGGTCATGTTTTGAAACCACTTCATGCCGCGTTCCCTTCTAGCGGACGCCATTCGCCCTCGCGCATCGCGGGCCCGTGCCGCCGTGCGCTTTGCCCGGCGCCCTGCATTGCGTTCTGCACCACCCGGTGCGGGTCGACGATCAAGGCCACCGCCCCATTGCCCAGAATCGTGGCGCCGGAAATCTCCGGCACATGGCGGTAGGTGTGGCCCAGATTCTTGATTACCGTCTGGTGATCGCCCAACACTTCGTCCACCACGAAGCCGTAGCGGCCATACTCGGTTTCGACCAGCATGATCTGCTCGCGCTCCCGGGCTTTGGCCGGCGTCCCGAAATACTCGCTGAGCCGGATATAGGGAATCAGCGCGCCGCGCACGTGCGCCAGGCGATTCCCATGCGCCCGCTCGGCGTCCTCGCGCGTCAGCTCCACGCACTCCAGGCTGTTGGCCAGCGGCAGCACGAAGTGTGCGTCACCCACGCGCACCAGCAGGCCGTCGATGATGGCGAGCGTCAACGGCAGCCGCAGCGTCACGGCCAGGCCCGCGCCGGGGCGGCTGGCGAGCTCCACCGATCCGTGCAGCGCTTCCACGCTGCGCCGCACCACGTCCAGTCCCACGCCGCGGCCGGATAGATCGGTCACCTGCCGCGCGGTGGAGAAGCCGGGCTCCAGAATCAAAGCGAAAATCTCCGCCTCGGAAAGCCGCGCGTTGGGTTCGATCAGCCCGCGCTCGGCGGCGCGCGTGCGCACCGCTTCGGCATCCAGACCGCGGCCGTCGTCGGACACCCGGATCAGGACGTGCGCGCCGGAATGCTGCGCCCGCAGCTCGATTCTCGCCCGCGCTGGCTTGCCGGCCTGCCGCCGTGCTTCGCGGCTTTCGATACCGTGGTCCATGCTGTTGCGGATCAAATGCACCAGCGGGTCATTTAACTGATCGATCACCGTTTTATCGAGCTCGGTGTCGGCGCCTTCGATGGCCAGCTCCACGTCTTTTTCCAGCTCCGCGCCCAGGTCGTGCACCAGCCGGTGGAAGCGCTCGAAAGTGGTCCTGAGCGGCAGCATGCGGATGCTCATCGAGTTTTCGCGCAGCGCCGAAGTCAGACGCTCCACCACTTCGGCGATTTCCTGGATATCCGCGTCCTCGGCGCGCGCGGAGGCCTCGCTCAGCCGCGCCTGCACGGTGACCAGTTCGCCGACCAGATTGATCAGTTGATCCAGCTTATCGGCAGAGACCCGCAGGGATTTCGAGGCTCCCGAGCCCGTTGCTGCGGGCGGCCGCCTGGGCGCCGGTGCCGGGCGAGGCGCCGCTTCGGCCACCGCTTCGATGGCGATCTCGCAGGAGTCCTCGACAAAGATGAATACGTCGCGAATCGCCTCCCGTGGCGCCGCAGTACGCAGCGCCAGATCCCAAGCCAGGTAACAGCACTCGGCATCCAGATCGGCCAGGGCGGGTACTTCCACGGTGTCCACGCGCGCCTCGAGCTTCCCCAGCGCGCGCAATTCCGCCAACAGCAACAGCGGATTGGTTCCGTTGGCCAGAATGTCGCGGCCCGGCCGGAAGTGAATGCGCCACTCGCGCGCCGGCCCCGCGCCCTCCCGCAACGCCCCTGGCTCCCAGCCGGCGGCGGGGGCTCGGGCCGCCGAAGCCTCCCCGCGCAAGCCCCGGGGCGCCGCGGTGATTCCACCAGTTAGGGCCTGCAGCGCGGCGAGAATCTCCTCCGTACGGCTGGGATCGGCCACGCCCGAGCCCGCGGCCTCCTCGAGCATGGCTTTGATCTGATCGCTCGATCTGAGCGCGAGCGCAATCAGCTCCGCGGTCACCGCCAAGCGCCCACTACGCAGTTGATCGAAGGCGTTTTCCAGATGATGCGTGAAGGCGGCCAAAGCGTCGAAGCCGAACATGGCGCCCGACCCCTTGATGGTGTGCAAGGCCCGAAAGGCGCGCCCGACGATGTCCAGGTTGGCGCGGTCCCCATCGAGGGCGAGCAGCGCCGATTCCAATTCCGCCAGCAGCTCGTGCGCTTCTTCCTGAAAGGCCTGCCGGTACTGGTCGGTCATATTCCCTCGAGCGCCTCCCTCATCACCCCAGTACGCGTTTGACCACCGCTAGGAGCTGCTGCGGCGTGAAGGGCTTCACAATCCAGCCCGTCGCCCCGGCCGCCTTGCCCTCCTGCTTGCGCGCTTCCTGGCTTTCGGTGG
>JASIGB010000822.1:0-3072 GCA_030045355.1 Bryobacteraceae bacterium | reverse complement strand
AGTGCGAGGATTTTTTCTTCGGCGTCCAGAACTTTGCTTTCCAGCTCCTTCAATTCGGGCGTTGTGAAGCGCTCCGCATTCACCCGCGTCTGTTTGCGCTCGAAATCGGAAGGAGCGAGGTGCAGGTTGGCTTTCGAGATCTCTATGTAATAGCCGAACACGTTGTTGAAGCGGACTTTGAGCGATTGGATGCCCGTGCGGGAGCGCTCGCGCAGCTCGATCTGCGCAATGTACTGGCGGCTGTTGCGGCTGATATCGCGCAATTCGTCGAGACCGGCGTGAAACCCGGCGCGAATGGTGCCGCCGTCGGCGAGATTCACGGGAGGCTGTTCGGCGATCGCCGTCAGGATGCGGTCGCGCACTTCCGGAATCTCATCCAGGAGATCCGCGATCTCATGCAAGCGTGCGGATTTGAACCCGGCGATCTGCTCCTTGAGCTTCGGCACCAAGGCGAGCGAGCGTCCTAGCGCCAGCAACTCGCGTGGGCCGGCGGTTCCGAGCGTGAGTTTGGCAAGCAAGCGCTCGAGATCCAAAACGTTGGCGAGAAGCTTGCGGGTTTCCGAACGCGCGATTGTCGATTCGAGTGCGGCCTGCACAGCATCGAGGCGCGCGTCGATTTCTTCGAGCTGCAGACAGGGGCGCAGCAGACGCGCGCGCAGCATGCGTCCGCCCATGCCGGTCGAGGTTTGGTCGAGGACGTGGATGAGCGTGGATTCGCGGCTTTCGCCCGCGAACAATGGCTCCAATAACTCCAGATTGCGCACCGTGACGGCATCCAGAATCATGGACTCACACCGGTCGTAGTAAGTAGGCCGGTCAATGTGCCCGAGCGCGGATTTCTGCGTGTCGCGCAAGTAGTGCAGGATCGCGCCGGCGGCCGATACCGCGAGCGATTTGCCGCCCAGGCCGCAGCCATCGAGCGTGAGCAGGCGGAAATGCTCGCGCAGCGCGCGGTCGGCGTAATCCAGGCTGAAGATCCAATCTTCGAGCAACGTGCGCAATGCCGGGACTTCGGTGAGCGATTCGGCGGCCAGGACCTCACGGACGTTCAGGTTTTCGAGCGCGGCATTCATGTCCGCAAGATCCAGTTCGGTGGCGCGAAACTCGCCGGTAGAAATATCGACGTGTGCGATTCCGGCCCGCGTGCCGTTGCGGCACACCGCGGCCAGGTAGTTGTTTTCGTGGGAGCGCAGCAGCGAAGATTCAGTCGCGGTTCCGGGGGTCACCACGCGCGTCACTTCGCGCTTCACGAGCTTTTTACCCGCGCCCGCTTCTTCCATCTGATCGCAGATGGCCACGCGATAGCCTTTCTGGATCAGGCGCGCCAGATACCCGTCGGCCGAATGATACGGAACGCCGCACATCGGAATCGCCTGGCCCTTTTCCTTATTGCGGGAGGTGAGCGTGATTTCGAGCTCGCGCGCGGCGGTGACGGCGTCTTCGTAGAATAGCTCGTAGAAATCGCCCAACCGGAACATCAGCAGCGCGTTGGGCACCTGCTGTTTGATGGCGTGATATTGCCGCATGAGCGGCGTGGACGCGCCGGACATCGCGGGTGTTGACGCCTCGGGCGTCGCGGCGTCGCCCTCAGGCATACAGGCCGCGGGTCTGCAATGCCGAAGCCACGCGATCGATGGCCAGCATGTACGCGGCCAGCCGGTTATGCACGTTGTGCTTTTCGGCGTAGCTGACCACGTCGCGGAAGCTGTTCACCATGATTTCTTCCAGCCGCCCGTTCACCAGCTGCTCATTCCAGAAGAAGCCCTGCCGGTCCTGTACCCATTCGAAGTACGAAACTGTGACGCCACCCGCGTTGGCGAGAATATCGGGGACCACGAAGATTCTCTTGTCGGCGAGGATCGCGTCGGCTTCGGAAGTCGTGGGGCCGTTAGCGCCTTCGCAGATGATCTTGGCCTTGATGCGGTCGGCGTTGGCGGTGGTGATGACGTTTTCTTTCGCGGCGGGCAGCAGCACGTCACAATCGAGAAAAAACGCCGAGTCGCGGTCGATGTCCTCACCTCCGGAAAATCCCGTAATGGAACCTGTGTCGTGCCGATGCTTCATGAGGGCTTCGATATCCAGGCCTTGCGGATTGTAGACCGCTCCATCGTATTCGATGATGCAGATGATTTTGAATCCAGAGCGCGCCATCAGGCGCGCGGACATGCCGCCGACGTTGCCGAATCCCTGAATCACCACGCGGGTATTGGCGACATCCAGGCCGAAACGACGCAGAGCCTGCATGGTGACGATCATGCAGCCGCGTCCGGTGGCTTCGGTTCGCCCGCGCGATCCGCCGAGCGCGAGCGGCTTGCCGGTGACCACGGCTGTGGCGGTGTGGCGGCTGTGCATCGAATAAGTGTCCATCACCCAAGCCATAGTTTGCGGATTGGTGTTGATGTCGGGCGCGGGAACGTCACGCTCGGGACCGATGATGTCCATGATCTCGGAAGTGTAGCGGCGCGTGATGCGCTCCAGCTCGCCGGGCGAGAGCACGTCGGGATCGCAGATCACGCCTCCCTTGGCGCCTCCGAACGGGATGTTCACCACCGCGCATTTCCACGTCATCCAGGCGGAGAGCGCACGCACTTCATCCAGCGTGACGTCGGGAGCGAAGCGGATTCCGCCTTTGGCCGGCCCGCGGACGATGGAGTGCTGGACGCGATATCCGGTGAACACTTCGTAGCGGCCGTCGTCTAGCACCACTGGCACGGCAACCTTCAGCTCCAGCGCCGGCGTGCGCAGAATTTTGCGCAGGCCTTCGTCGAGGCCCAGCAGCTCGGCTGCTTCGTCGAAGCGCGCCTCCGCGGAAACCCACGGATTGGTTTCCTTTTCAGACGACGGAATCGCTTCCAGGATCATCCGGAAAACCTCCGACTACATTGTAGCCGTTCGTTTCGGGTCGATTGTGTTGGAGCGAGCGCAGTCGGATCGTGGAGCGGCAGAAGGCTGGAAGGGAAAGACAGGGAGACAAGGTAGATGAAGGAGACAAGGAATACGGGGGAGACGAGGAAAGCCTAGAATCAAGGTATGGTTGCGCGAGTACTTGCTGCGCTGCTGGCGTGCGCTGCT
>JASIGB010000821.1:0-5659 GCA_030045355.1 Bryobacteraceae bacterium | reverse complement strand
AAGGCCTCGAACTGGAGCTGGCCTTCGGAGCGAAAGGTGGGCGCTTGAAACTCCTGCACGATGTCCCGGATCCAATCGGCGCGCAGGTACTGCCAGATGTGGACATGCAACTGGACGCCATAGGGGTTGACGAGCGAAGCGGCCGAGCAGCCGGCCAGCAGCGCCCCATAGCGGCGGATTGCGCTCCGCCCCGCTTTCCCCAGAGCGGCTTCGATGACGCAGGCCGCGACCAGCAGCGCCACGCAGGCCAGAAAAATCACGAACCCGCCGTGCAGATTCGTCCACAGCGCGGTGATCGGAACCAGCGCCCACAACCAGGCCGTGCGCCTTCGCCGGTCGGCTTCCAGGATCCACAGGCTGAGGGGCAGCAGCAGCAGCGTGAACAGGTGCGGACGCGCCAGAAAATGCATCGAAGAGGCGCCCACCGAGAGCAGCGTCGTGAACGCCGCCACCAGAGGATTGGCGCCGCGCCACAGCGTGTAGCGCAAAACGAGGGTGGCAGTCGCCGCGATCATCGCACCCGCCAGCAGCACGATGCCCTTGAGCCCGGCGGCTCCGAATGCGAGGGCATAGATCACGTCGGTCAGCCATTCCCAAGCGAACCACGGCGCCGCGGGCCGCGAAAACGAGAACAAATCGTGCGTAGGCACGCGGTGAGTTTCGAGGATCCATTGCCCCGTGCGAATGTGATAGCCCGTGTCGCCGTCGCCCAGCAGCGCGATCCAGCCGCTGGCGCCGTACACGAACAGCCAAAGGATCAAAGCGACGAAGAAGACGTCGGAAATCGACGGAGTGAACGCGCGCGCCAGAATGCGCCCCGCGCTCGCCGGCCCGCTGGCCGCAGCCGGGCTGACAGAAGCAACCGCGGAAGTAGCGCCCGCGCCATCGAGGACCTCGGGGTGCGGGGATGATGTGGAGGTGGCCACAGGACTCGCGAAACCGTCTGCTTGGGGCGTCCGCCCCATGTTCGGGTGATCGGCCCGGAAGCTGGCTTCCTTTAGTCCATCTCTCTCTCTGAGTGACCGCCTGCTTTACTGGCTACTGCTCGCGTTGGCCGGAGCTTCGGCGCCGATCAGGTCGCCTCCATGCACCGCCAAGGCGAGACGATCCTTCAAGCCCGTCTTCTCGAAAATGTGCATCAAATGCACCTTCACGGTTCCGGGCGTGATGTGCAGGTTTTCGGCGATCTGCCGGTTGCGCAACCCGCGGCAGATCAACCGCACCACCTCTTTTTCGCGCGGCGTCAGCCGCGTGGCCTCCTTGCGTTGCAGGAACTCGGCCAGTTGCTCGGATTCCTGCATCCAGATTTTGCCCGCCGCCACCTCACGCAGGCACTCCAGCAGCTTACCCACCGGCAAGGTTTTCCGGATGATCCCGCGAGCTCCCATTTGCAGCGCCCGGAACGCATCCATTTCGGGAAGATCCACTACCCACAGGACTGCGTAAATTTGCCCGGCGCTTTTCAACTGGCTGAGCAGCCGGAATGCAGCCGTCAGCCCGGCGGTAGCATCCAGCAGCACGACGTTCGGTTGAGACCGCTGGATCGCTTCCAGTGCCTCGGCTGGCCGGGATACCGCGCCCGCCAGAAACAGATCGTTCGTTTCGGCCAGCACTTTCTTCAAGCCTTCAATCACGATGGGCTGCGGCTCACACGCAAATATGGCAATCTTGCTCAAACGGTCCCCCGTTAGAGCTGTTGATCGGCAGTAGAGTACTTGCAATATAGGTACTAAGGCAATTCCGTGAGCGACCGGGCTAAGACCGAGTACTAAGGTAGTGTTTTCCCCGACACGCAACCTGCATCTTCATCTAACCGTTGCCGCGGGCAACAACCCTTGACTCTGCCAGATATCATGAGAAAGCACGATGAGCGCGTGGCGGCAATGGCTGGAGCAGCCGCAGAAAATGTGGCTGCACAACGCGATATTCCAGATCCACTTTTTCGTGGGGGCCGTGGCCGGTGCTTACCTGGCGTTGATGAGCCTTACCGGCAGCATCATCGTCTATGAGAACGAGCTCGCCCAGTGGCCCTCCATCGCATGGCTCGTGAAACTGCACACCACTCTTCTCTCCGGCTCGACCGGCCGCCTCGTGAACGGACTCGGGGCACTCACTCTGACGTTGCTGTGCCTGACCGGCGCCGTGATTTGGTGGCCCGGAATCCACCACTGGCGCCGGAGCCTGACCGTGAGCTGGGACGCGCACTTCCCGCGCATCAATTGGGATCTCCACAGCGCGCTCGGTTTTTGGTGCTTTTTATTCGTTCTGATATGGGGCGTCTCCGGCGTCTACCTCGCTTTCCCGCGCTGGTTTGACGCGCTGCTCTGGCTCGACCCCGCCGATCGCCTCACTGATCCGGCCTTGTATTGGCTAGCGGCATTGCACTTCGGACGGTTCGACTGGGTCACCAAAGCCGTTTGGTCCATCGCCGGCTTAGTGCCCGCGGCCCTGGCCTTCACCGGTGCCTTCATTTGTTGCCGCCGCATCATCTACAACAAGCAATCCAGTCCCCACCGCTGAGCTTCATTAATGCTGTGCGGCGGTCGCTGCCCCGATTTCCACCGTGTGAGCGACGAGCTTCTCGTTGACCTCCTTCGCGTGAATGACTACGCGATCTCCGACCTTGATATCAGCCTTCTGGATGGTCTGCTTGGCGCGGGCGAAAGTCGTCTTCGCGTCGAACCCGACCTCGACCATCTTTCCGGCGATGGTTTTGACCGTGATCGATGTATCCGAAATGCTCGTCACTGTTCCGATGACGTGTTCTTCGCCGCCATGAGCGGATGCAATGGTTGGTATTAGCGCGACGGCTACGATCCCTAAAATCGCGATCAGAGCCCTGCGTTTAGTGATGGTGTTTATGTTGGTTCTGTTCATGCGGTTCGCCTCCATTCAAAAATTCCCTTTCTTCTTGCTCTTCCTTCAGTTCGTCCGGTGTCTTCGGATTCAAACCCTCCATCTCCTGTTCCTCCTCGGCGGTAAGCTTGGGCAAGTGCCGGATAAATCGCACCAGCTTCCACGAATCCTGTTCGTCGTGGCTGGCGCCCGTGCCCCAGGCAGGCATCCCGGTAAGGCGAATGCCGTTCTGAATGATGTAGAACAACTCGCCGTCGCTCAGATTTTGTGTGCTCGGCTGCCGCATGTCCGGCGCCGGCGGGTACATATGCTTTCCCATCTCGGCATCTCCGCTGCCATTGTTTGAATGGCAGCCTGCGCAGTGATCCGCCCAATGCGCGCGTGCATCGGCAAGGACCTGAGGCGAGTCCGCGACTGGATTCTCTCGTTGCTTCGCGTCGCCCGGCACCGCCATTTCCCGCGCCTGGCGTGCGACCCAGGTTTCCAGAGCGCTCGGCTGTGCACGAGCGCTGAATCCGTTTGCTCGGGTCTTCAAATAAACGACGCCTGCGATCGCCTCCAAAACACAAATCGCCACGGCTCCGGCGATCATCCACGTTGCCTTCTGCATTTTAATCCGCCCTTCCCTATCGCACCGGATACGAGGTTGGAACCATGCCGCCCGCACTCGGGCTCACCACGATTCCCGGCGCGGCCAACCCATCGCTTAATCCGAATCCTCGAATCAACAGCGCGCTCTGCCATGTGTTTTCGAGCGCCCGGATGTAATCGGTCTGCAACTGGAACAACGTCCGCTGCGAAATCAGCACCTGCGGATACGCTCCGGCCATCTTCTGATAATTGCTGCGATACATTTCGTACGCCTGCTCGGCGCGCGGCAGCATTTGCATCTTGTATTGCTCCACCGTCACGCGCGCGGAATCGTAATCGCGAAACAGGTCCGCCAGGTTGCGCTGGAGCGCGAGTTTCACCCGCACCAGATTCTGCCTGGCATCCTCGATTCGAGCCCTGGCAGCCGCAATGTTTCCTTGATTGCGATCGAAAATCGGCAACTGGACTCCCACCTGCGCTCCGCCCATCAGCCCTGCCGGCCTTCCATTCGGTAGAGGCTCGTAATTTTGATAGAGGATCCCCGTGAGCTGGAGATCGGGGATCGGAACTTTGCGCGCTTCGACCAGTTCCGCCTCCGCCCGCTCGATTTCCTGTTGTGCCAGCTTCACCTCGGGACTATCGCGCAGCGCGCTTGCCTTCCACTCGCCGTAGCTCAAGTCGGGAATCGCTTCCAGATCGCCTTCCAATTTCGCCACCGGCAAGTCCGGTTTTCCCACCACCGCGGCCAGCACGCGCCACGAAGCTTCCAAATTCTGCTGTGCGACCCGCAAACCGACCGCCGCCTGTTGCTGTTCCACTTCGGCTTGCAGGATGTCCGGGCGGTCGGCCTGCCCTACATTCCCCAACTCCTGCGACGTTTCGACGGCGTCGCCAGCCAGCTTCACCAGGTTCTGCCGCACCTCCACCATGTTTTGCGCGGCCAACACCTCATAGAACAGCGCGCGCACATTGCTCTGGATGCGCAGCCGCTGAATCCCCCCGCTGGTGGCCACTTCATTCGCCTCCAGCTTCGCCACGCGCCGCGCGGCGCCCAGCTTTCCTCCGAGCACGATGTCCTGGCTGATGAACCCGCCTTCTTCGCCGCCGCCATACAATCCGCCGCGAACCTGGTCGCTGTAGTAGCCCGCGACCGGATTCGGATACAGCCCTGCTTGCCGCACGAGGCCTGAAGCCACCTGCAGGTTCGCTTGAATCTGCGCCATGGTTGGATTGTTCGCCAAGGCCACCTGTTCCAGCTCTTCCAAACTGAGGCCAGCGGATGCGGCCGTTACCACCTGTACGTCATACAACGTCAAATCGCCTTCGTAAACCTTAGCCGTCACCCGATCCCCGGCCTTTACATGATTCAATACGTCATCGTTTTTGACCGCATAGCTCATCGTCATCGCGCCCATCCAGCCTGCGATCGGCTCGCTGGTCACCGTGAGGCGCTTGGCGGCCATGTCCACCGCATTCACCTTGCCGCGGAAGTCGAAACTTTTTTTCTGGCTATTCTGAGGGCCCTGCGCGTGCAGAGGGATCAATGTCAAAGAAATTATGGTGCTGAACAGAATCGCTTTCATCGGCTATTCCCCCTCGCACCCGCCGCCTTGAGCTCCATGACTTTGTCATATTGTTCCGGCGGCATGATTCGGACCAGCGTCATCATCCCGCCCATGTATCCGCTCCACCCCGCCGGTAGTCCGTAGTTCTCCGGTTTCTCCACTTCTTGATCCATGGCCATCATGGAACTTTCCATGAAGGCGTCCTGGGGGAACAGCGGGATTTGATTGGCGTTCTTCGCAATCTCGGACATCGCCATATCGCCGTGATGCACTGCCTCCCCGCTTTGAGCCAGCGGGCCGTTGGTCTGCGGCACATCCGCCGTCGACCCCACCCCCAAGCCGCGCCCCAAACTGGGAGCTTTGTTTTCCGCCGTCGCATCTCCACTGCGCGGCATGCCCATGGCTTCCTGCATGCTCGCGCCCGCCCGCATGCCCCGGCCCAACCGCGTGATCGGTCCCACGTTCGACGACATTTGGTTCATCATGTGATGCGGCAGATGGCAATGCAGCATCCAGTCCCCGGCCCGATCCGCCACGAACTCGATATCCCGCGCCTGCGCCACCCCCACCAGCACCGTGTTCCCGCGCGCCCAGATCGCTTCCGGCTGCCGCGCGCCTTCGTGTCCGGTCACCCAGAACGTGTACCC
>JASIGB010000820.1:0-3000 GCA_030045355.1 Bryobacteraceae bacterium | reverse complement strand
GCGAACCATCCAGCAGCTTGATCAGTTCGGCGGCCTGGTTCGTCTCGCCGGTGATACTCACCGAGGTTCGCGTAAGCTGCAGCGAAGTCACCCAGGCGGGAGGCGCCAGCAGATGCGTGAGCGCGTTAAGGGCGTCGAGGTCCTGGCGGGTTTGCTGCTTGAAGTTGTCGAGCGTTTGGGCGCGGTTGCGGTCGTTGACGGTCTCGCGATGGGCATCCACCGCTCTCCTCGCCAGCGGCGCGAAGATGCGAATCTGCGCTTCGAGCAGCCCGGCATAGTGGCGATCGGCGTAGCTGGGGTAGGCAAGCGCCGCCACGGCCAGCAGCAACGCCACGGACGCCAGGGCGGCTGTGGGAATGTAGCGCAAGCGCGATGCCGAACGGCGCTGCTCGCGCGGCAGCAGGTTCACACCCAGCGGACGAATCAGCCCGGCGGAGGCCAAAGCGGCCGCGTAGGACAAAGAGGCGCGCGAAGGCTCATAGGTCTCCGGAGCTGCCAGAGGCCGCGGAAGGCAATCGTGCAGCACAGAAGTTTCGGTCTCGGGCGGCAGACGAAGTTCGGAAACGGCCAGCGTCCGCGCGCGATCGGCCGGCTGTTCGAGCCGAGCCGAAAAAATCGGACGCGTCGGACTCTCGCCATACAATTCGAAGCCTTCCGCGGCCGGCTCCATCGCCAGGAACCCATCGCGCGGTGGGATCGCGAGCAGGCGCAGCGCGGAATAGATGGCGGGCGCCGAGAAGGTGAAGGACGCGGTTTTTATCCCGGCCTGCGAAAAAAGGGTGGTGTAGCGTTCGATCACCGAGCGCAGGACGATGGCGATCAGAACCGAAGACGTCTTGCCGATGCGCGCCCAATCGTACGTCACTTCTTCTTCGGAGTAGGGATTGAGCGAATCGATCTCGAAACGAACGGCCGAAGCGAGGTCCTTGTCGGCGACGCCCGGCAAAGCGATCTGGCGAACCGTCACCTCGTCGCGCGGCAACAGGACGGTGGCGGCCAGGTGTCCGGCGCCCAGCTTTTCGAGGAAGGCGGCATAGGCGGCGCCCCATTCCGCGGCAGCCTGTTCTCGAAACTGGGGGATGGTGAGCTCGCCCAATACTCGCGGCCCGCGAGGACGCAGACGGACGACGGTCACGGTAAGATCCTGCGATCCGATTTCAATCCCGATGCCGGTCCCAATGGCGAGCCACTTCTTGAAATCGAGCGAGGTCATTGGAAATCGAGAGATGTTCATGGCACGATGCTCGGGTTGTCGTACCAGCGCAGGATGTGAAACGGCGGGTCCCAGCCGGGCTTCAAGAACTTCACCACTGCCGAAACGGTCCGGCGCACGTCGGAAAGCTGGCCGTTGGGAAGGCGAAGGCGCGCCGTGGCCCGGATTGTACCGATCGGACCGTTGACGATCCCGAGACTCCCCGCGCCCCCGCCGCTGGTGAAGGCCGCCAACTGGCTCATGTCGCGAATCAACGTGGTTTTTCGGAAGGCCACAATCGCGGCGGCCGTTTCCGGAGGAACGCCCACGGCGACCATGGCCTCAGGCGCCGCTGTGTTCACGTCCAATGCGCCAGTAGAGCCGTAGACCGACAGGCAATCACGGAGGCCGTCGTGCGGGATCAGCCTGCCATCCGCTGCCTGGGTGTAGCCGCCATAGAACAAATCCGGAGTCACTCCGCGCACCAGCAATAATTCCTCAATCTCTCCAAGAGACGCATGCCGGGCCTGAAAAGACGGCGTGAGGGACATGTAATATTGGTCGAACTGCGAAAACGATCCCCCGGGGGTGCCGCTGCGCCAGTCGACGATTCCGGCCGTGATCGCGAAAGCGCGCTCGGGATCCACGCCTAGGGCTTCCAGGAGCCGGTTGAGTTCGATGGGCGGCGCGAGGTTGACATTCAGCTTCGAGTTCTCGGGGATATAATCGACGGTCGCAACGCCGGTCGGGAAGTTAAGATGCAGCTCCCGCGTGACGTCAATCTGGAATATGGGCTTGCCATCGGGACCCATAAACTGGGGGCCTGACTCGATATAGACCAACGTGCGGTCAATGGCCCCCGCGGCCAGATAGTACGCTTTCAACCCATCGGCATCGGTGGAGCTACGCTCGATTTCGCCGCGCACGCTGTTGGCAAGAGTGAAGGCGATCGCCGCGAGCGCCGCGGCGAGCCATAGGACCGCCAGCAGAGCCGCGCCGCGCCGGCCGGAAGAACCCCTAGTTGTTCTCATACGGGTCAGTTATTGTCATAAGGCTCGAGCGGCAGCCGCGTCACGTGTACCGGGACGGTCAGCGTGACGGGGACCAAGCGCCCGGCATCGGGGGTGAGCGGCGCCATCTCGATGCGGATGGCGTTGGGCAGCACGGGTTTAATCCAATGCGGCACCCAAACCGGCGGCTGGGGCGGTATGCGCGGATCGCGATAGCTGAAGCGGCAATAGGCGAGCTTATCGGCAAGGACGAAGGAGCCCGGGCCGATGCTGATGGGCGCGAACACCGGTCCCGAAGCACCGGTTGGATCCGTGCTCATGCCGATACAATAGATCCCTGCACCGCGCGGACCGGTGTACCAATGCTCGTTGACCACCAGCCGCACGCCTTGGCCATCTTCGCCCGGGATCACCTGGTATTCGAGGATCATCGGCAGCCCGCGCTGGCCCTGTTGCAGCGAGTATGTGGAAGCCAGACGCATGGATTGCGGTTCGCCCTGAAAGAACATGAGCGCCGGGCCGAGAACGCCCGGCTGTGGCTGGCACTGCGCGGTCACCGGCAGGATGCCTTCGATCTCCTGATCGAGAATGCGCTCGATGCTCGTGACGCGGCGGTTGGCCATCAGCTTGGAGTCCGATTTGTTCATCCCATTCAGAGCGACGCGCAGCGTCATCACGATCCCGAAAGACAAAAAGCTGAACAGCAGAACGGCGATCAGCAATTCGATCAACGTGACGCCCGCCGAACGGGCCGCGCGTTTGTGTGGAACTCTCATTGCGGCAGCATCGTTCATTGCG
>JASIGB010000819.1:0-4953 GCA_030045355.1 Bryobacteraceae bacterium | reverse complement strand
TCGACGATAGGCGAATAGCAGACGTCGGCTAGGCCGGCCAACTCGATCAAGCGTTCATCCAGATCGAGGAACGACATGTGGCAGCCCGAACAACCACCCAGCCACACGGTAGCCAAGCGCGGTCTCATGCATCACCATTCCTTCGTTCCCGCGCGCCCACAATGTATTTCAGGAAGCTGCGGTCTTTCTGCATTTCCGCGACGGTTTTACCTTTGAGGAACAGCGCGCCGGTGGGGCAGACCTGCACGCATTTCCCACAGCCGGTGCAGGTATCGGATGCGCCCCAGGGATCGCCCATGTCGGACACCACCAGGCACTCGGCGCCACGGCCCGCGACGTCCCAGGTGTGCGCGCCTTCCACTTCATCGCACACGCGCACGCAGCGGGTGCACAGGATACAACGATTGTGGTCCAGGCCGAAACGCTCGTGGCTCAGGTCGACGTTCAGATGCGGGTATTGCGGGCTCAGCCGAATGTGGTCGACGCCCAAATCCGCGGCGACGCTTTGCAGTTCGCAGGCGCCATTGAGCACGCAGACCGAGCAAACGTGATTGCGCTCGGCGAACAACAGCTCCACGATGAGTTTTCGATATTCGCTGAGCTGCGGGGTATGGATGCGCACCACCATGCCTTCGGTTACTTTGGTCAGGCACGACGGCTGGAGTTTCTTCTGTCCTTGGATCTCGACCAAACACAGCCTGCACGCGCCGACGTCGGACAGGCCGCCAAGATGGCAGAGCCGCGGAATGTGAATGCCGCTATCCCAGGCCGCGCCGAAAATGGTCTGCCCTTCAGTGGCGGTGATGGTCTTGCCGTCGATCTCGAACGTGCAGACGCTCATGCCGGCACTCCTGCGTCAACGACGGCCGCCTCATACTCAGGCCGGAAATAGCGCAACGTGCTCAATACGGGATTGGGCGCCGATTGCCCCAGGCCGCACAGGCTGGTGTTGCGCACCAGGTCGCACAGCGTTTCGAGCATGGTCAGATCCGCGGGCCGCGCGCGATGCTCGCAGAAGCGCTGCAGCAGCTCATGCATCTGCACGGTGCCGGCGCGGCAGGGAACGCATTTGCCGCAGGACTCGGTCATGCAAAATTCCATGAAGTACCGCGCGACGTCGACCATGGAAGAAGTTTCGTCCATGACGATCATGCCGCCCGATCCCATGATGGACCCGAGACTTGTGAGCGTCTCGTAATCCACGGGCGTGTCCAGGAATTCCTCGGGAATGCAGCCGCCCGACGGGCCGCCGGTTTGCACCGCCTTGAAGCGCTTGCCGCCCGGAATACCACCGCCGATGTTGAAAATGATGTCGCGCAGCGTGATCCCCATGGGCACTTCGATGACGCCCATGTTGCGGATGCTGCCGGCCAGCGCGAAGACTTTGGTCCCCTTGCTGCGCTCGGTGCCGAGCTTCGCGAACCACTCGCCGCCGTTGCGGATGATGGGCGCGATGTTGGCGTAGGTCTCGACGTTATTGATCAGCGTCGGATGTCCCCACAATCCCGCCTGCGCCGGGTAGGGCGGGCGCGCCCGCGGCGTTCCACGGAGGCCTTGGATGGACGCCATCAATGCGGTTTCTTCGCCGCAAACGAACGCTCCCGCGCCCAGCCGGATCGAAATGCGAAACGTGAAATGCGACCCGCAGATATCGCCGCCCAGCAACCCGTGCCTTTCGGCATGCCGCAGCGCGGTTTTCAGGCGCGCGACGGCGAGGGGATACTCGGCGCGCACATAGATGTAGCCTTCGCTCGCGCCCACCGCGTAGGCTGCGATCGCCATGCCCTCGATCACGCGATGCGGATCGCTTTCGAGCACGCTGCGATCCATGAACGCTCCCGGATCGCCTTCATCGGCGTTGCATACCAAGATCTTAGGCGCGCCGCTTGCTTTGGACACCGTTTCCCATTTCAGGCCCGTCGGATATCCGGCGCCGCCGCGCCCGCGCAGCCCGGCCTTGGTCACCTCGGCCACCACCTCCGCCGGATGCATTTCATGCAACACCGTGTGTAGCGCCTGATAGCCATCCTGCGCGATGTAGTCTTCCAGCCGATCCGGATCGATGCGGCCGGAATTTTCCAGCACGATGCGGTGCTGGCGGGTGAAGAAGGGCATTTGCGAATCGAGTCTGAGCCGTGCCACCGGCGGCCCTTCAATCGCCGCTACGATATCTTCGGCGTCGGAGGGCTGCACGTGCTGGTAGAGAATGCCTCCGGGCTCCACGCTCACCATGGGTCCTGCGCCGCACAGTCCCAGGCAGCCGACCTGGCGCACTGTGCAGGCCTCCGGTCCATAGCCTTGCCCCGCGGCGGCTTGGGTGAGGGCTTTCTTCAGCTCCTCGCTCTGGAGCGCCTGGCAACTGGCTGCGGCGCACACGCTGATGCAGGCCGTGCGAGCCGCTTCCTTCTCGCGCTCGGCGGCGGCGATCGACTTGAGTTCTTCAACCTGCATGCACCAAGTTTCCTCCCGTCGGCACAGCTTTCAAGCGCGCCTGAAGCTTTTCCGGCGTGAGCCGGCTTTCCATCTCGCCGTCCATTACCGCCACCGGCGCCAGGCCGCACGCGCCGAAGCAGCGGGCCGTCAGCACGCTCAGCCGTCCGTCCGGCGTCGTCTCGCCCGGCTTTACGCCTTCTTCGTCCTCGATCGATTTCAGCAGCGCCGTCGCGCCGTTGATGTAACAAGCCGTCCCGGTGCACACAACACAGGTGTGCTCGCCCTGCGGCTTCATGGTGAAGTAGTGATAAAACGTCGCGGCGCCATAGACTTGGCTGAGCGGCACCTTGAGCACCGCGGCGACGAACGTGAGGCCGGGCTTGTCCAAGTAGCCGAAGGCCTGTTGTAACGTGTGCAACGCTTCAATCAGCGCACTCGGCCGGTTGCCCAGCTTCTTCATGGTGGCAGCGACAATCTTCCAGCGCTTGTCGTCCGATGGCGGCTGAATCTTTTCTAGGTAGGCCGGCATGGTACTACTCCCAAATGCACGACACCTGCCGTCGCGCAAGTCTTTGAGACACCGATAATCTTGTCGTCCACCCGCTCCAAATTGTGAGCCGCCCGGCCCCGAGCGAAGCTGGCACCTGCGCGAAATCCCCCAGTACGCCAAGAACCGCCTAATGCTGACAAGCCTTTATGCAGGCCGGTCGCGTGCACTCGGCGTAGTCAGGTATGAAACGCGCCCAAATCACGCTTGACGGAAACGAAGCGGCAGCTTATGTCGCTCATCATGTAAACGAAGTGATCGCCATTTATCCCATTACCCCGTCCTCGCCCATGGGCGAGTGGGCGGACCAGTGGTCGTCGGCGGGTCAGCCCAACATCTGGGGCTCGATTCCCTCCGTCATCGAGATGCAAAGCGAGGGCGGCGCGGCGGGCGCGGTCCACGGAGCACTGCAAGCCGGAACGCTCACCACCACCTTCACCTCTTCGCAGGGATTGTTGCTAATGATCCCCAACATGTACAAGATCGCCGGCGAACTGACGCCCACCGTGTTTCATATCGCGGCGCGCGCCATCGCCGGCCAGGGCCTTTCGATTTTCGGCGACCACCAGGACGTGATGGCGGTGCGCTCCACTGGCTTTGCGCTGCTCGCCTCGCACTCGGTGCAGGCCGTGATGGACATGGCATTGATCGCGCAAGCCGCGGCGCTCGAATCGCGTATTCCGTTCGGGCACTTCTTCGATGGATTCCGCACCTCGCACGAAATCGCGAAAATCGAGCAGCTCACCGTGGACGACATGTGCGCCATGATTGACGATGACCTGGTGCGGGCGCACCGCGCGCGCTCGCTCAATCCCGACCGTCCCGTGCTCCGGGGCTCCGCGCAAAATCCGGATCTCTATTTTCAGGCACGCGAGACGGTGAACCGGTTTTACGACGCCTGCCCGGGGATCGTGCAAAATGCCATGAACCGGTTCGCGGCGCTCACCGGGCGCCAATACCGGCTGTTCGATTATTTCGGCGCTCCCGATGCCGAGCGCGTGATCGTGCTGATGGGCTCGAGCGCGCTAGCAGCCGAAGAATGCGTCGAAACGCTCCTGGCGCATGGCGATAAGGTGGGTCTAATCAATGTTCACCTGTTCCGGCCCTTTTCGTCGCGGGCTTTTGTCGATGCGCTGCCCGCAACCGCAAAATCGATCGCCGTGCTCGATCGCACCAAGGAACCCGGCTCCGCGGGCGAGCCCCTTTATTTGGACGTGGTGACGGCGCTGGCCGAATCGAGCTCATTCGAACTGGTGCCGCGCGTGATCGGCGGGCGCTACGGCCTGGCGAGCAAGGAGTTCACTCCGGCCATGGTGGCGGCTGTGTTCGCCGCGCTCGAAAAACAGCATCCACGCAACCATTTCGTGGTCGGCATTGAGGACGACGTGACGCACCGCAGCCTGCCCGTAGATGCCGAGATCTGCACCGAGGATCCCGAGACCGTGCGGGCGGTGTTCTACGGCCTGGGCGCCGACGGAACCGTGGGCGCGAACAAGAATTCCATCAAGATCATCGGCGAAGATACCGACAACTACGCGCAAGGCTATTTCGTCTACGATTCTAAGAAGTCCGGCGCCATGACCATCTCGCACCTGCGCTTCGGCCGCAAACCGATCCGGGCGAGCTACCTAATCCAGCAAGCGAGCTTCGTCGCCTGCCATCAATCTTCGTTCCTGGACCGGGTGGACGTGCTGCACTTAGCCGAGCCGGGCGCGGTTTTCCTGCTCAACAGCCCATTTGGTCCGGCGGAGGTGTGGGAGCATCTGCCGCGTAACGTGCAAGAACAGATGATCGCGAAGAACCTGCGATTCTACGTCATCGATGGCTATCGCGTGGCCAAGGAGAACGGCATGGGCGGGCGGATTAAC
Organism: Bryobacteraceae bacterium; assembly: GCA_030045355.1. Taxonomy (GTDB): domain Bacteria; phylum Acidobacteriota; class Terriglobia; order Bryobacterales; family Bryobacteraceae; genus Palsa-89. The sequence goes on along the minus strand of JASIGB010000819.1, from coordinate 105 downwards.
ACGGTGATGCAAACCTGTTTCTTCGCCTTGAGCGGCGCGTTGCCGCGCGAAGAAGCGATCGCGGCGATCAAGCATGCCATCGAGAAAACCTACGGGAAGCGCGGC
>JASIGB010000818.1:0-4466 GCA_030045355.1 Bryobacteraceae bacterium | reverse complement strand
TTTCCCGCAGCGAGCTTGCCATAAATGTCCAACCTTCCCAGCACTAGCTCGACAGGCGTAACGCCAAACTTGGTCGTCACTAAGCACGCCACCATGACCACCCCCTACCGATCATCATACGACCACATCATGTAATCGCGCATGTGAGTCCGGGCTCCTCCGGTGTTACCCTTCCCTCACCAGCTCCAAAAACGCCTTCGCCGCATGGCTCAAACTCCTCCTCGCCGGACACACCAGCCGGATCTTCCGATCCACCGCCAGCTCCTTCACCTTGATCTCCCGCAACGCGTCCTGCTCCACGTCCTGCTCCACGCACATGTGCGGCAGGAACGCCACCCCCTCGTTGCGCTGGACCATCCGCCGGATGGTCTCCACCGTCGGCATCTCCACATCCATATTGAGCTGGACCTTGTGCCTCTGGAACTGCCGGATCACCACGTCCCGGTACGGCGAAATAACATTGTGCGCGATAAATGTTTCCATCCCCAGCTCGCCGATCGACACCTGCCCCCGGGTCGCAAACCGGTGCTGCGGCGAAACCACGAACGCCAAATGATCGGTGTAGATCACCATCGAATTCAGCCGCTCGTCTTCGGGATCGTAGCTGATCACCCCGAGCTCCAGATCGCCATCGATTAACTGCGACGGAATCTTGCTCGATAGCGACCGCCGCACCTGCACCTTCACCTTGGGATACAGCCGCCGGTAACGCTCGATGTGCCCCAGCAAGTACAGCGATGTCGATTCGTTCGCCCCCACCACCAGCCGCCCCGCGGAGTTGTCGCGCAGCTCCGCGAGCGCGTTCTCCAGATCCGACGTCAGGTTCTCGAAACGCCGCGCGTAGTCGTACACAATGCGGCCGGCGTCGGTCAGCAGCAGCTCTTTCCCCGAGCGGTCGATCAGCTTTTCCTGTAAATCCGACTCCAGCTTCTGGATCGCCAGTGAAATCGCCGGCTGCGTCCGCAGCATCTTCTCCGCCGCGCGCGAAAAGCTCTTTTCCGCCGCCACCGTCAGGAACACCTTCAGTGGATAGAGTTCCATAAGGGATTCTTATGCTATGATTGTAGCTTATTCTGATCGTGCAAATTATAAATTTGCCAAATCCAACCGTCCCCGACATAATGGGAGCATGAATCGATCAGGAGGACACATGGCCAATCGAGTCTACATTTTCGATACGACCCTCCGGGATGGTGAACAATCGCCGGGCTGCAGCATGACCGTACCCGAGAAGCTGCAACTGGCCCACAAGTTGGTGGAACTGGGCGTAGATATCCTCGAAGCCGGGTTCCCCATCGCCTCCGAAGGCGACTTCGAAGCCGTGGACGCGGTGAGCCGTGAGTTCTCCTGGGTGCAGGTGGCGGCCCTAGCCCGTGCGAACCGCCTGGATGTCGAGCGCGCCGCCGAATCGCTGAAAAATGCGCGCAGGCCGCGCATACATACCTTCCTCGCAACGAGTGAGATACATCTCAAGTACAAGCTGAAGAAATCACAGCAACAAATTCTCGATGAAGCAGTTGCGGCCGTGGAACTGGCTCGGAACTATACCGACGACGTGGAGTTTTCCGCCGAAGACGCCACGCGCACCGATTGGGATTACCTGGAGCAGGTCTCAAAGGCCGTGGTCGCAGCGGGCGCTCGGACCGTGAATTTGCCGGATACAGTCGGGTACTCGGTGCCCGAGGAATACGGCGCGTTGATCGGACGCATGGTCCGCGCGCTAGGCGACAGCGCCATCGTGAGCGTGCATTGCCACGACGATCTCGGTCTCGCCGTCGCCAACTCCATCGCGGCCGTCCAGGCGGGCGCGCGGCAGATCGAGTGCACCATCAACGGAATCGGCGAGCGCGCGGGGAACGCGTCACTGGAAGAGATCGTGATGGCGTTCAAAACGCGGCCCGAGCGGCTGCCGTTTGAGACGAAGATCGTCACCGAACACATTTACTCCACCAGCCAGCTCTTGAGCCGGACCATTACGTTCGGCCCGCAACCCAATAAAGCAATTGTGGGTGAAAATGCTTTCGCGCACGAAGCCGGCATCCACCAGGACGGAATGCTCAAGGATCGCTCGACATATGAGATTTTCGATCCGAAGACGGTCGGCGTGCCCGAGAGCAAGCTGGTGCTGGGCAAGCACAGCGGACGCCACGCGCTGAACAAGCGCGCCGAGGATTTGGGCTTCCAGCTTTCCAAAGACGAGCTGGACACGCTGTACCATCGCTTCATCGCCATCGCGGATCGCAAGAAGGGCGTGCGCAACGACGAGATCCTCGCGCTATTGCGCGAGGTGGTAGGCGAAAAAGCTGCGGTTGCAAACGATTAATGTAGGGCACGCATCTTGCGTGCCTAATTAAGACATGAAACTGAACATACTCATCCTTCCCGGTGACGGAATCGGCACCGAAGTTACCTGCGAAGCAGTCAAGGTATTGCAGAAGATTGCGAAAAAGTTTCATCATGAGCTGGCGCTGAGTGAAGGGCTGCTCGGCGGCATCGCGATCCACAAGACGGGCGGTCCCCTGCCCCAGGAAACTCTCGATCTGGCGCTCAAGGCCGACGCGACTCTGATGGGCGCGGTGGGCTTGCCCGAATTCGACAACATCGCGCCTGAAAAACGCCCGGAAAAGGGACTCCTGGGCATCCGCAAAGCGCTCGGCGTTTACGCCAACCTGCGGCCGGTGCGCTCGTATAAAGCGCTGCTCGATTCCTCGCCGCTCAAGAACACGCTGGTGGATGGCGTGGATATGATCATCGTGCGCGAGCTCACCGGCGGTCTGTACTACGGCACACCGCGCGGAATCTCGGGCACCGGCGCCGAAGAACGCGGCGTCAACACGCTGGTCTACACGCGGCCGGAGATCGAGCGCGTCTCGCGCATGGCCTTTAACCTGGCGCGCAACCGGCGCAAGAAAGTCACCAGTGTGGATAAATCCAACGTCATCGAAACGTCGCAGCTCTGGCGCAAAGTAGTCACGGACGTGGCCGAAGAATTTCCGGATGTCGCGCTCGATCATCTGCTGGTCGATACCGCAGCGATGCAGTTGGTGCTCAACCCGCGCCGCTTCGACGTGCTGGTCACCGAAAATATGTTCGGCGATATCCTGAGCGACGAGGGCGCGGTGCTCGCCGGATCGATCGGCATGCTGCCTTCGGCCTCCATTGGCGACAAGAAACCGTCGGGCGCTTGGGTGGGACTCTATGAGCCGGTACACGGCTCTGCGCCCGACATCGCCGGACAAAACAAGGCCAATCCGTTCGGCGCCATCGGATCCGTCGCTGCCATGCTGGAATATAGTTTCGGGTTGAAAGAAGAAGCGGCCGCGGTGAATCGCGCGGTCGAGGCCGTCCTCAATTCGGGCCGCGTGACAGCCGACTTGAAACCGGCGGGCAAACCGGCCACGACTTCCGAAGTGGGAGATGCAGTAACGCAAGCCATATGAGCGATACAAAACCTCGTACGATCATCGAAAAAATCTGGGACAACCATGTGGTGGCCGAGCGCGCTGACGCGCCCACGCTGCTGTTTATCGATCTGCACCTGGTGCACGAGGTTACCTCGCCGCAGGCCTTCGACGGTTTGCGCGCCCGTGGGCTCAAGGTCCGGCGCCCGGATCTAACGATTGCGACCACCGATCACAGTACTCCGACCACGCCGCGCGGATTGCCCATCGTCGACAAAATCGCCGCCGCGCAAGTGGAGCGCATGGTCCAAAACGCGAAGGATTTCGGCATTCACTGCTATCCCCTCGGCAGCGACAAGCAAGGCATCGTGCACGTGATCGGGCCGGAGCTGGGTTTGACGCAGCCCGGCATGACCGTGGTTTGTGGCGACAGCCACACCGCCACGCACGGGGCTTTCGGTGCATTAGCGTTCGGCATCGGAACAAGCGAAGTGGAGCACGTGCTCGCTACGCAGTGTTTGCTGCAGAAGCGCTCGAAAACCTATCAGGTGCAAGTGGACGGCGCACTGAAAAATGGCGTTTCGGCCAAGGACATTATTCTCGCGCTGATCGCCCGCATCGGCATCGGCGGCGGCACAGGCTCCGTGTTCGAGTATTGCGGCTCGGCGGTTCGCTCGCTTTCCATGGAAGAACGCATGACCGTGTGCAACATGTCCATCGAAGCGGGCGCACGCGCGGGCCTGGTCGCACCGGACGACACGACTTATCAATATGTCTCCGGGCGCCAATATGCACCCAAGGGCGCCAAGTGGGACGAAGCCGTGGCGCGCTGGCGGCAATTGCCCACCGACGACGGCGCGACTTACGACAAGAGCATTACCATCGACGCTTCCGCGCTCGAACCTATGATCACCTTCGGCACCAATCCCGGAATGGGAATTCCGATTCGCGGGGTTGTCCCGAACCCCAGCGACATCCCCGATCCCCTGGAGCGCGATTCGCTCGCCCGCGCCTTAAGCTACATGGACCTCGCGCCCGGAAAACCGCTGTTGGGCCATCCGGTGA
>JASIGB010000817.1:0-5516 GCA_030045355.1 Bryobacteraceae bacterium | reverse complement strand
AGCGTGGCGCGAATCTCGGTGGGGTGGTGGCCGTAATCATCGATCACGGTGACCCCGCGCGCCTGTCCGCGCGTCTGAAAGCGGCGGTCGACGCCCGAGTAGCTCGCCAGAGCTTCGCGAATCGATTCCAGCTTGACATCGAGTTCCAGGCCCACGGCGATGGCGGCCGTCGCATTCAAAACGTTGTGGACGCCGGGAACGCGCAGGTGAAATGTTCCGAGATCGTGCCCGCGCGTGCGCACCGAAAACCGGCTTTCGAACGCACGGCAGTCCACGTCGGCGATGTGCAGCGTAGCCTGCGGGCTGCGCCCGTAGGTGATCACCCGGCGGTTCACCAACGGCAGAATTTGCTGGACGTTCTCGTCGTCCAGGCACAAAACAGCCGCGCCGTAAAACGGGACCTTCTGAATGAATTCGAGAAACGCCGCGCGAATCTCCGCTATCGAAGAGTAGTGGTCCAGGTGCTCGCGATCGATGTTAGTAACTACGGCCAGGATCGGGCTGAGCTTGAGGAACGAGCCGTCGCTTTCGTCCGATTCCACCACCAGAAAATCGCTGTGGCCCACGCGCGCGTTGGAGCCTCCCATGGAGGCGGCCTTTCCGCCGACCACGACTGTGGGATCGAGCCCCGCGACATTCAGCACCGCGGCCGTCATGGACGTCGTGGTGGTTTTGCCGTGGCTACCGGCGATGGCGATGCCGTACTTCAGCCGCATCAGCTCGGCCAGTAGCTCGCCGCGCGGGATCACCGGGATCATCAGGCGCCGCGCTTCCAGCACTTCCGGATTGCGTGCGTCCACCGCCGAACTCACCACGATGGCTTTGGCGCCCGAAACGTTTTCCGCCGCGTGACCTTCGTAGATGCGCGCGCCGAGGGAAGCGAGTCTTTCGGTGGTGGGGCTCAGCTTCAGATCCGACCCGCTGATGCGATATCCCAAATTCAGCAACACCTCGGCGATGCCGCTCATGCCAATGCCCCCGATTCCGACGAAGTGCAGGTGTTGCGGCTTGAAAAACATTTTAATCCTGTATTGTTTCGGCTTTCAAGTACATTGTCAACCGGAAACCGCCTCTTCGAGCACCTGGGCCGCGCGCCGGGCCGCATCGGGATGCGCAAAAGAGCGCGCTCGCTCGCTCATGCGATGCAGCAATTCCGGATGCGTGCGCAATTTTTCCACTTCTTCGAACAGCCGCCCGCCGTCCATTTCGCGGTCCAGCACCAACACCGACGCTCCGGCTTTCTGAAACGCTTCGGCGTTGCGAAGCTGGTGGTCGTCGGCGGCGGCGGGGAGCGGAACCAGGATGGAAGGCTTCCCGGCAGCGGCCAATTCGGCCACGGCTCCGGCGCCGGCGCGGCAAATCACCAGATCGGCGCGCGCGAATGCCGCGGGCATATCGTCGATGAAGGGCGCTACTTCCCCTTCGATCCCACTGCCGGCAAATTTTTGCGCGAGCGGCCCGTGCGCCGCGGCACCGGTTTGGTGGATGAATCGGACCGGGCAGCGGGTCTCGCGGAAATATTTCCAACTGCCGGCGGCCGCTTGGTTCAAGGTACGCGACCCCTGGCTGCCGCCGGTGATCAGAACCGTCATCTTAGATTCGCGCGGTTTGGGCGGAATCTGGAAAAATTCGCTCCGCACGGGCAGGCCGGTAATCTCCGCTTTCCCCGGCGGGAAGTAGCGCGCGGCATCGGGAAAACTCAGCAGGGCGCGGCGCACGAACCGGCCGATCTTGCGATTCGTTAGGCCCGGCATCGCATTCGGCTCCATCACCACCAACGGCGTCTTGTTCCATAGCGCCGCCAGTACCACGGGACCGGCCGCGTAGCCACCCAGGCTGAAGACCGCCGCAGCGCCGTGCTTCTCGATCAGCTTCCGCGAGCGAATCACGCTCCAAGGGAGCTGCGCGAGCGAGCGAATCTTGCGTATCGTCCCCACGCGGTTCAATCCGCCGATCTCGATGAATTCCAGCGGAAAGCCCGAGGGCGGCACGAGCTTCGCTTCAAAACCGGTGCGCGTGCCGATGAACACGGATTGATGGCCGTCTTGCGCGAGCTGGCGCGCCACCGCCAGCAGCGGCATCACGTGGCCGCCGGTGCCCCCTCCGGCCATCACGATTGTCGCCATCCCTGTGCCAGACGTTGCTTCATGGACGTCCCCAAACGCCTCTCAATACCCGGAGCGTTCGCTCACGCTCAACAGAATCCCCAGACAGATCAGCGTGCTCATGAGCGAGCTGCCGCCGGCGCTGATCATGGGAAGAGGAATGCCTTTGGTCGGCCCCATTCCCAGCACCACGCTCATATTGATGAGCGCCTGAATCACAATGGAGGAGGTGACGCCGAGCGCCAGATAACGGCCGAAATTGTCGCTCGCCACCCAATACAGTTGCATCCCGCGCCACAAGATGATCAGAAAACCGGCGAGAATCGCGCAGCAGCCCCATAGCCCCAGCTCTTCGCCGATGACGGCGTAAATAAAGTCCGTGTGGGCTTCGGGCAAATACAAAATCTTCTGTTTTCCCTGCATCAACCCCAGACCGAGGGTGCCACCGCTGCCGACCGCGATCTTGGATTGGCGCACCTGGTAGCTCGCGTCGCGCGTGGTGACGGATTGGCTGATGTATTTTTTGATGCTTCCGTCCGGATCGACGATGTCGAGGTATTGGTAGTTCGGATCGAAGAAACCGACGATGCGCGCCATGCGGTAAGGTTTCGAAGCGACGAATCCCACAGCCAGCAGCAGCCCGACGGCCACCGCGCCAACAACAAATTTGCGTTCCAACCCCGCGACGTAGAAGACTACGGCGGCGGGAACGATCAGCACCACGGCCGTGCCCAGATCGCCCAACCCGACCGTCGCGGCCAGCACCGCCAACGCAAGGCAAGCCGCGGCGATCGTGCGGCGTGTGTTGATAGCCTCGCGTTTTTCCGCGACGAACCAGGCGAAGAAGACAATCAGCGCCGGTTTGGCGAATTCGGAAGGCTGCAGCGTTCCGATGCCTTCCAGGTGGAACCAGCGATGCGTTCGGCTGTCAGTGAAAAACACCAGGAGTTGGAGGAACAGCACCATGCCGAGCGATCCGAACGCCCAGCCGGGACTCTGCAATATGCGGTAATCGCGCCGCTTGAAGAACATCAGCGCGATGAAGGAGAACACCGCCCAAACAAGCTGGTGCGCGGCGTAATAATAGCTTTCATGGATGTGCGGGTTGAGCTGCGCGGCCACCGAAGACGCGCTGTAGACCATCACCAGGCCCGCGCCCACCATGGCGACCACGGTTCCAAACAACAGCCAATCCGATTTCAACTGCTGCGCCATCTAGCGGGTCTCCTTCGCTAAGCCGTTTACCAGATCTTTGAAGACGCGGCCGCGATGCTCGAAACTATCGAACTGGTCGAAACTGGAGCAAGCGGGCGCGAGCAGGACGGTGTCGCTGGCTGAAGCCGAGCGCGATGCCTGTTCGATGGCTGCGGCGAGCGTGCCGCACCGCAGAACGGGAACGGAGGCGCCCAACTGGCTTTCGATCTTCGCGGCTGCCGCTCCGATGAGGAGCGCGGCGCGGGCTTTGGCGCGCAACGGTTCGCGCAGAACCGTATAGTCGCTGCCTTTGTCTTTGCCGCCCAGGATAATCCACAGACCGCCAGGGAATGCGTCGATGGCTTTGAGCGTGGCATCGACGCTGGTGGCTTTGGAATCGTTGTAATAGGCCACGCCCGCGATTTCCCGGACGAATTCCAGGCGATGCTCGACCGGCGCGAATGTGGCGGCAGCCCGGGCGATTTGGTCGCGAGTGGCGCCCGCGCGCCGCGCAATCAGCGCCGCGGCCATCACGTTTTCGTAGTTGTGCCGTCCGCGCAGCTTAAGATCGCGAACGTTGAGAAGCTCGGCGCTCTCCATTCGAACCAAGTCGCCATCCAGCCACGCGCCCGATACCGGGTGCGTGCCGCTGAACCAAACGGCCTGGGCTTGCGTGCGCGTAGCGAAGCTAACGGTGACGGCGTCGTCGGCGTTCAGCACGGCGAGATCTTCGCCGCTCTGCGTCTCGAATAGACGAGCCTTGGCGTTTTCGTAGTTCCGGAAAGTATGATGCCGGTCCAGATGATTCTGGGTCACATTCAGACACGCCGCGATATCGGCGCGAAACGTTTCGATGGTCTCCAGTTGAAAGCTCGAAAGCTCCAGCACGTTCCATTGATCCGGCCGCGATGTCTCGACCATACCCGCCGGCGCTGCGCCGATGTTACCGCCCACCTGGCAGGCGATGCCTGATTCGCGAAGAATGTGACCCGTTAAAGCCGTGGTGGTTGTTTTCCCGTTGGTCCCCGTGATACCTATCGTCGGTCCTTGAAGATACGGGGCGGCCAGCTCCAGTTCGCCGGTCACCGGTACGCCGCGCGCGCGCACCGCGTCAAGAATATTGAGATCGGCCGGCACACCCGGCGAAATCACCACCAGCTCGGCGTCGCGAAACGCTGCTTCGTTTTGAGGCTCGATACTCACTCCCTCGACTTCCCCTTTCGCTTTCTCGTCCACTGCTCGAACGATCGCTCCCTCGCGCCGCAGCAGCTTCACCGCGGCGATGCCCGAGAGTCCCATCCCCACCACCGTCACGCGCCTTCCCGCAAGCTGCCGCATTGTTATCGCAGCTTCAACGTCGTCAACGCGAACAGCGCCATTACGAGTCCCGCGATCCAGAAGCGGGTGATAATTTTCGATTCCTGCCAGCCGAGCTGTTCGAAATGATGATGGATGGGCGCCATCTTGAAGATCCGTTTCTTGCGCAATTTGTAACTGCCCACCTGCAAAATCACCGACAGCGCTTCGATCACGTACACGCCACCGATGAACAGCAGCAGAATCTCCTGTTTGATCAAGACCGCCACCACGCCCAGCGCGCCGCCCAGTGCGAGCGATCCCACGTCGCCCATGAAGATCTCGGCCGGATGCGCGTTGTACCACAGAAACCCGAGCGATGCTCCCACCATGGAGCTGCAAAAGATGGTCAGCTCGGCGGCGCCCGGCAAGCGCGCCAGGTCCAGATATTGGGCGAACTGCGCGTGGCCGGTGACGTAAGTAAGCGCGGTCATGGCGAAAGAAGCGATCAGCATCAGACCGATGGCCAGGCCATCCAGACCGTCCGTCAGGTTCACTGCGTCCGACGAGCCCACAATCACCAGAATCATGAATCCGAAAAAGAAGACAAACGCGAGCGGGTACGTGTACCAGTTGCGCAGCATCGAATCGATCAGCAGGTCCGGCTTGAAGGACTTGAAAAACGGCACGTTCATGCTGGTGGAGTAAGCCTTCTGCGCGTGCAGCGTGAGCAGCATGAAACCCACCATCAGCGCGGCCAGGACCTGCAATCCGAATTTCTGCTTCACCGTCAGGCCGAGATTCTGCTTGCGCCGGATCTTGGCGTAGTCGTCCCAGAAGCCGATCAGCCCGAAACTCACCAGGCTGAACATCGCGATCCACACGTAGGGGTTGATCAGATTGGCCCAGAGCAGCGTGGGA
>JASIGB010000816.1:0-2587 GCA_030045355.1 Bryobacteraceae bacterium | reverse complement strand
GCGCTGGAATGCGTCTGCCGCGAAAGCGAGGAGCGCGATGCGGCGGGATGGCCCTCGCGCTTCAGAGCCCCGCTGGTAGCCCGCGAGCGCGTGCGTGAAGGCGCGCGATGAGAGCCGCTGGATCCTTTGGTGGTGTCGCGTGCGGCTTGTCTACGCATGCGCTGGGAAGCGGCGCCTTGTTTGGGCGGCGGCAGTTTGACGCCGGCGCGCCTGGCTTTGGAAAGACCGATGGCAATGGCTTGTTTGACGTTGCGAGCGCCGTGCTTGCCCTCGCGAACGTGATCCATCTCCTCTTTCACAAACTCTCCGGCTTGCGTGGACGGCGACTTCCCTTCGCGCTTGTCCTTATGCGCGCGTTTCAAGGTTTCTTTTTCAGGCATCGGGATCTCCTGGATTGATATTTGCTGCTGGTGCCAATTCGCGAAGCTGGCGGCGCCCCCAATCTGTAGACCGCACGCCGTCACGTATGTTTCAACCCCAGTCTGTTGCAGGCCCAAGTCTGTTTCAGGCAAAGTCGGCCCCCCGATTGCAATCGAACACAGCGGTTGTCTTCATGGAGGCTGTCATGCCACGAGCAGAACCTGCCAGTGCGTCCGAATTCATTCCCCAACATGCGACGCCGCGCGTGTTGCGCGAGGCCGTCCAAGCCTGCCGCGGCTGCGATCTGTATTTGCATGCCACGCAGGCCGTGTTCGGGGAAGGCCCGTATTCGGCCGAGATCATGTTGATCGGCGAACAGCCGGGCGATGAGGAGGACCGGCAGGGACATCCCTTCGTGGGCCCGTCGGGAAAGCTGCTGGATCGTGCGCTAGTGGACGCGGGAATCGATCGTTTGGCCGTGTATGTGACGGACGCCGTAAAGCATTTCAAATTCGAAGAGCGCGGTAAGCGGCGGTTGCACAAGAAGCCGAGCGGTCTGGAAATCAGGGCTTGCCGGCCGTGGCTGGAGGCGGAGATCAACCTGATCCAGCCGCAGATCATCGTGTGCCTGGGCGCCACCGCGGCGCAATCGATTTTCGGAAACACGTACCGGCTGACCAAGGAGCGCGGCGAGTTTGCGTGGAATGCCTGGGCGCCGCACGTGACCTCCACGGTGCATCCCTCCGCCATCCTGCGCGCGCCGGATGAACAGCAGCGTCACGCGGAATATGCGAAGTTCGTGGCCGGTCTCAAGAAGGTCCAGCGGGTGTGGAAGAGCCTGCACAAATCGGCGTGAGCCGCCGCTACTGGAGCACCGCGATCTCGACGTCTTCCGACGAGCGGCTTTCCACGCTTACCGCGATCCCGGGGCCGGAGCGAAAGAGAACCAGGCCCACGGACGCGTTCGCCACCGCCAGGTTCTTGATGCGGACTTGATCGAGAAACGGCGGCAGCACCGGCCGCGTAAACGCGATGCGGCGTTGCGGCGCGTCGATGGAGAGGCCCATCGAAGCTTCGAGCAGCAGGAAGGCTGCGCCCGCCGACCAGGCCTGCGGAGAACACGCGACCGGATAATGTGTGGGGGCCTTCCCGGCGCGCCTGGAAAACCCGCAGAACAGCTCCGGCAGGCGATCGAAATCGAAATGGGTACTGGCCTCAAATAGCGCGCCCAGAATTTTCGCGGCCGAAGCAGTCAGGCGGTAACGCGCCAGGCCAGCGGCAATCAAGGCATTGTCGTGCGGCCACACCGACCCGTTGTGATACGACATGGGATTGAAGCGCGCTTCCCCTTCGGCGACGGTTCGAATACCCCAGCCGGAGAACAATACATCGGATTCCAACTGTTGCACGATTTCGGCGGCATGGGCATCGCTCGCGATGCCGCTGAACAGGCACTGGCCGGCATTGGAGGTCATTACTTCGCAGGGCCGCTTGTCGCCGTCCAGCGCGATGGCGTACGCGCCCAGTGCGTCGCTCCAGAATGCGGCTTCGAACCTGTCCCGCAGCTCTTGCGCCTCCGATTTGAGACGCTCCGCGAGGCCGGACTTGCCGAGCGCGGCGGCGACAGCCGCGATTCCGAGCTTGGCGGCGTAGACGTAGCCCTGCACTTCGCATAAGGCGATGGGCGCGCGAGCGAGCTCGCCGTTGGCGTGAAAGATGGAATCCTGCGAATCCTTCCAGCCCTGCTGCATCAGGCCCTTGGAAGAGTGCCGGTTATACTCGATGAACCCGTCGCCGTCGACGTCTGCGTAGCGATCCAGCCACAGCAACGAAAGCTCGATGCCTGCCCAGATCGACTGGATGAATTCCAGGTCGGCCGTCCTCTGGTAATAGGCGCCGGCCAGCAGCAGATAAAGCGGCGTGGCGTCGATGCTGCCGTAATAGCGGCGAAAGGGGACCTCGCCGAGGGCGGGCATCTCACCGTCCCGCGCTTCGTGCAGAATCTTGCCCGGTTCGGCGTCCTGTTCCGGCGCGACTCCCTTGGCTTGCGTCGCGGTCAAATACGCCAGAACTCCACGCGCGATCTGCGGCGCGATCCACAAACACTCCAGCGCGACCACGATCCCGTCCCGGCCGAAAGGCGTACTGAACCAAGGCACGCCGGCGTAGGGGTACGTCCCGTAGGGGCCGGCGGTCAATAACATGTTCAGATCCATGCGCGAGCGCT
>JASIGB010000815.1:0-4573 GCA_030045355.1 Bryobacteraceae bacterium | reverse complement strand
GCCGTGCGCATCACCAGCGCGCCGCCCATGCAATAGCCTTGCGTGCCGATTTTCTTCTTCGTGTTCACTTGCTTTTGATCGTCGAGGAACGCGATGTAAGCTTGCGCATCCATTTCGCAGTGGCCCGCCGCGTTCACCGACGCCATCAACGGCCGGATCTTGCCGCCTTCCTTGCCGAAGTCGACGGTGGAAGCGTCGGTCCAGAATGGAGCCTTTCCTTGCCGGTAGAACGGATTGGGCACCAGGACCGAATACCCTTGCGCCGCCAGCCGCTTACCCATATCGCGGAAGGAGGGCCGCAGGCCGAACGCGTCGGTCCATATGAGAACGCCCGGGTGCGAGCCGGAAGCCGGATGAAAGAACGCGGCATCGCAGGTGCCGTCGGGAGTCTTGATTTCGACGTCGGTTTCAACGACCGACGCCGCGGTGGCGGTCGCGACGGCGAGTCCGGCCGCGACGGACGTGCTTACGAACTGGCGCCGCGAAGCTTGTTGGGGATCTTTAGTTTCGTCAGACATGGAGGTCTCCTCAGTCAGAAAGTATATCTTCTTCGGACGGATGGGAACACGGCAGCCGTAAACGAGCCGAGCCCGATGATCTCGCCTGCGACGAAGAGCGGCCACTGAAACGGGTTTGGCAAGCCTCCAGCCGTCGTATTGCGGAAATCCCAGACAAAAGACACGATAATGACAAGCGCGCCGGTGAAAACGCCGGCCCAGTGCGGTGCGCCGAGCCGAAGGCCGCCGTTCAAGAAAGAGACCAAGCCGCATACGATCATCGAGAGCGCAACCACGATGGGCGCCCATACGGGCCCAACCCACGGCAGCGGGATCAGAAACAAAATATCCCAGGTGCGCAGTGACTCCGGCCAGTGGACCATGAACCTGAGGAACGCGTAGAAGCTGATGTCCCAGACGCCAAACGTGATGGCGAAGGCTGCGATCCATTGCTCGAAATTGCGCGCGACCGCCAGTGCCACGGCCGCGAGCATCACCATGGTGGCGGCCTCGCGGCCGGTCTCGATGGCGAGGCGCCGCGCGTTCTCCGGGCCGGCATCCGCGAGTTGCTGCGTGGTGATGAGCGGAAACAGAGCGTGCGGGCTGCGTTCCGGATGCAGGCGCGCGCGAATGGGGTCGTAAATGGCACGCAGGTAAACCACGACGGCGGCTTCCAAGTAGCCGAACGAAATTCCGAACAAAAACAGGGCGGCAAGAGCTCGGCGCATACGATCAGTCTACGCGGGACCCGTACGGATCTTCGGGCCAGGCATGCTTGGGATAGCGGCGGCTCAACTCGCGGCGGACCTGCGGGTAGAGGCGCTGCCAGAAACCGGCGAGATCGGTCGTGGTTTGCACCGGGCGCTTGTTCGGCGCGAGGAGATGCACCACGAGCGGCACTTGGCCGCGCGCGATGCGTGGCGTTTCGCCGAGGCCGAAGAAATCCTGCAGGCGCGAGGCGATCCAGGGCGGCTTGCCGGATTCGTAATTGACTTTGGTTTGGCGGCCGTTGGGCAGGCGAATGCGCGCGGGTGCGATTTCGTTGAGGATTCTCGACCCCGCGAGCTGCTCGAGCGCGGGGATCAAGGACGGTGCCGCGCCTTTCAATTCCGCGAAACTCTTCAGGCCCCGGCACAACTCGCGGAACGCGCCCTCGGCATCCACTTTGGGAATCGAGGCGTGCTCGGAGGCGAATGCAAGACGCGCTAGGAACTGCTCCAGTTCGTCGCGATCGACGAAGCGCTCGACGCCGGCTTCAAGCGCGCGCTCGGCGAGCATTGCGGCCGCCTGCTCGGGATCGGGCGCGCCGCTGCGCGTTTCCTCGATCACGAGATTGTCGTACAGCAGCGCGCTCACGGCTTCCACGCGCTCGGCCGAGCGGTTCCATTCGACGCCCGCGCGTTCGGTGATGCGATCGGGAAACAGATCGAGCAGCCAGACCGGTTCGATGGCGCAATACAGGCGAACCAGTGGCAGAGCGTGCTCGCTACGATCTTCGATGTCGATGGCTATCAAAAATTCGGCGCGCGTTTCGCCTTCGAGCAGCGCGGAACCGCCCGAGGCAAGCAACAACTGATTGTCTTTGCGACGCCGCGCGACTCTATCGGGAAACGCAGTCAGAACGGAAAGCGCGATCGCATGCGGATCGTGCACGAGGGATTTCGAAGGTTTGACGAGACGGCGAATCTGTTCGAGATGGCGCTGTGTGGCCGGGTCGAAGGGTGCATCCAGAATGGAGATCAAGTCCGAGGAAGGCGTGCGAGCGCCGGAGCTTAGGATCGCGGCAGCGCGGCAACCTTCTTCACTTGCTCCGCGCTCGGAAGCGTCGACGACCAGGCGCGCTAAGCGCGGGTGGAGTGGATAACGGGCAAGTTCGCCGGCGCGGTTGCCAACCGCGCCCAGCCGCGAAAGCAGGTCTTCGGCGCGAGCTACCGCGGCTGTGGGCGGAGGGTCCAGCCAGTGGAGTTTCAACGGATCGCCAATGTCCATCGCGCGCAGCGTGAGGCACAATTCGGAAAGTTCGCGCCGCTGGATTTCCGGAAGATCCTGCTCGCGCCGGCGGTGAAAATCTTCAAGGGTGTAAAGGCGGATCACGCGACCCGGGGCGGTGCGCGCGGCACGGCCGGCGCGCTGCGTGGCTGAAGCTTTGCTGATGCGTCCGACGTCGAGCTTGGGTAGTCCTGACCACGGCGAATCGCTCGCGATGCGCGCGAGCCCGCTGTCGATCACGGCGGTGACGCCTTCGATGGTGATGGAGCTTTCGGCGACGTTCGTGGCGAGGATCACCTTGCGCAGCGGGGCCGGGGCAATGGCGCGGTCCTGCTCGGCGGCCGAAAGATCGCCATAGAGCGGCAGCACCAACAGGCTGCATTTCGCCGCGATCGCGCGGCACTCGCGCTCGGCGCGCCGGATTTCCGCGGCGCCCGGCAGAAACACGAGAACGTCGCCCTGCATCGGACGTGTGGGCTGCGCCAGCAACGTTTCGAGCGCCGCGGCGACCTGTTTTTCGAGCGGCAGCGCCGAGTAAGGCTGGTGGGCGATTTCAAGATCGAACAGCCGGCCTTCCGAGCGAAGGATGGGGCAGCCGCCGAGATACGCCGCGATGGGCGCGGCATCGAGCGTGGCGGACATCACCACGAGTTTCAGGCCGGGCCGGGCGGTGCGCCGCAGTCGATCGAGCAGGGCGAGAGCGAGGTCGGTTTCGAGATGCCGCTCGTGAAACTCATCCAGCACCACGGCATCGACGCCAGCGAGCAGCGGATCGGAAATCAGACGGCGAGTGAGAATGCCTTCGGTGAGGAAGCGGAGCCGGGTGCCGGCGCCAGCGACCTGTTCGAAGCGGACTTGATAGCCGACCGTACGCCCGAGCTTTTCCCCGCGCTCCTGCGCCACGCGGCGCGCCGCCAATCGAGCGGCGAGCCTGCGCGGCTCGAGCACGAGCACGTCGCCACGGACGATCTCGAGTAAAGCCGGAGGAACGCGCGTGGTTTTGCCGGCGCCGGGGGGCGCTTCGATCACCAGATTCGGCCTGCTCGCCAGTGAAGTTCGAATCGACGGCAGCAGACCGTCGATGGGAAGCGGGGCGAGCGTCAATGATTTGGTCGCTACTTGTTCGGGGGCGTAGTGGTGGAAGGCGTCTTCGGCGGATCGTCGACGTCGTACTTGATTTGCACGTTCGACTTGAACTGCTTGTAGTCCTCGTATTTGACCACCATGCGGATGCGCTGGTCGTTATCGCGGAAGTGCAGGGTCGAATTCGCGATCGTGTACGTGGGGAACCAATACTTGCCGTCGATCTGCTCGCGATAGGTTTCGAACTTGGGATATTGGTGATCGGCGTTTTGCTTGGCGCCCTCGCCGCGTCCGTAACTCTTGACGATTTGCAGGTCACGATCGTCCACCCAGACGATGCCCTCGAAATAGCGCTGGCCGGAATCCATCCTCTTCGGCTTGACGGCGAAGGCGTAGGTGGAGATTTCGTCGAGCTGCTCGCGGCCGAGGTAGCGGATCAGATATTTGGGCAGTTCGTCGGTGGTGAGCACGAACGGCTGCACGTTGCGGAGATCCTGGATGTCGCCGGGGTCGAGCGAAATCGCGGTCAACGTGTTGGGCGGCGCGTAGGTGACGCGCTCGATGCGCGCGCCTTCGGGCGAGAAGATGATGTCGGTCACCTCTTCCCATCTGCCGGTGACGCCGCCGCCATCGTCGAGCGTTTCCACCTTGGCGGTCTGTTTGTACGTGTAGTTGCTGCGGGCCTTGGCGAACTCGGCTTCCTTGGCCGCGAACTTCGCGATGATCTGATCGATCTGAGAGGAGTCGGGATCGGTGAGCGTGGCGCCGCCCGCTGTGCCGGTAACAAAAGCCGCGCCGGTAACGAAAGCGCCAGTGAGAAGAAGGGAAGTGACGATGAAACGCATTGTGGCCTCTTATTTTTCAGTGTACCGCCGCGAAAAAGGGCGTGGGATCAAGCCGCCACGGCGCTGCGTTTTTCGGGGGCGAACATTCCATTTGTCCCGGGTGGAACCAGCCGATCTTATTGAGTGCCGGCTTCACCAGACGTGATTTCACCAGCCCAA
>JASIGB010000814.1:0-5227 GCA_030045355.1 Bryobacteraceae bacterium | reverse complement strand
CATGTGGCCGAAGTCGAGGCGGTGAAAGCGTTCGGTCAGACGCAGGGACTCGGTGTGAGTGTGGCCGCGGGCATCCAGCCAGCCGCGATCGTTGAATCCCACGCTCGAGACGACGAAGGTGTCGCCCTCCCATTTGCCTACCGAATAGCCGAGCCAGGAGGGTTCGGGATCGCCGGGCAGCTGGCGTCCGTCGGTATAGATCTGGCGATAAGTGGTGTCGCGCTCATAGAGCATGATGGTGAGTCCGGGCGTCTGGACGATTTTATAAGGCGCGGGCGACGTTTCCACCATGGGCATGCCCTCGGGAAGGCAGTGCGCGAGGGGCGATTCCAGGATGAAGTGCTTGGCGCGTTGTTCGAACTCAGCGGCGGCAGCGGGCTGAAGAGGCGAGTTTTGGGCGGTGAAATCGGTGAGGATGTTGATGAAGTACTGCGAGGGCGGTTGTTCGCCGGCGCCGTTGGTTGCGCCGGGGATCAGGCGTTCGAGCAACGCGGGGGGAGCGGGGGCGGTCATCCAGAGACCGGAGAGGTCGGGCTGGCCGGTGCGGGTGCGCGGCGCGGGCGCGGAGAGATTGGGTTTTCCATCGGGGGTGCGAGGGATTCCGGGCGTGGGGTGGTTGAGCCACTGGGCGGGGAGGAGGACGGGCGCTAACAGCAGGAGCCAGGGTATACGCCGGCGCATGGTTGTTTTATATTACTGCGTTCACACGAGTGTGAACGCCACATCCTTGTGTGAACGCCACAGCTCTAGCTGACGGCTCGGTAATAGGCGATGAGATCGAGCGGGGGAGGCGTCCGGTCCATGGCGCGGAGGAATCCGGAGATCTGGCCACGGTGGTGGGTGCCGTGATTGACCAGGTGCAGAACGATTTGCCAGACGGGTTGAGAATAGGGCCGGCCCTTGGTGTCCTTATACTCGATGATGCGCGTGACGTCGGCATCGGTGAAGTCGCGCAGCCAGAGCTTCCAGCGCTCGTGGAGAGCGGGCCACTCGGCTTGCAGCAGGCCGAGGTCGCGGTCTTCGGCGTCGATGAAGGTGGCGCGGGGTTCGCCGGTGACTCGCGCGAGCCAGATGCGGTCGGCCGCATAAATATGGACCAGGGTATCGAGGACGGATTTGTCGGCGGTTTTGAAATCGCGCGTGAGTTCCTCGGGCGCAAGGTTCGCGGCGGCATCGAGGAGACGCTGGCTGGCCCAGGCCGTGTAATCGACATGGGTTCGGAGGGTGTCGGCGGAGACAGGCATCTTTTGATTATGTAATAACGCCAAAAGAGGGTGCGACCTAAGGTGAAACGCGGGGGGACGAAGCGAGCCTCACGCACTCCGCGCCGGTATTACACAAGTCTTACAAATGACTTGGACGTTCCCTGTTAGGTTGAGACTTAGACCATCGAAAGCATTGACCTCAGGGAGACGCGTGAACAGCGAAATTCAAGCCATCTACGCCAGCAGGAAACTGAACTGGGCGATTATTACCACGCTGACGGTATTGCATGCGGGCGCGATTGGAGCGCTCTTTATGTTCAACTGGCACGCGCTGTGGGCGACGTTGATCCTGTATTGGATGGCGGTGGGATTCGGGGTCAGCATGGGCTATCACCGGCTGCACACGCACCGCTCCTACAAGCTGCCGAGGGCTCTGGAATATTTCCTGGCGTTCTGCGGAACGCTGTCGCTCGAAGGCGGGCCGATTTTCTGGGTGGCGACACACCGCATCCATCACCAGTTTTCCGACAAGCCGGGCGATCCGCATTCGCCGCGCGACGGGGCATGGTGGTCGCACATCGGATGGCTGCTGGTGGGCGAATCCAAGCACAACAACACGAAGCTGATGGCGAAGTACGCGCCGGACCTGGCGCGGGATCCATTTTACGCGCGGCTAAACACGTATCATTGGGCGCCGATCATCGTGGTTACGGCGCTGCTGTATGCGATCGGCGGACTGCCGATGGTGCTGTGGGCCACCTGCTTCCGGCTGGTGTTCGGGCTGCACGCCACCTGGGCGGTGAACTCCGTCACGCACTTGTGGGGCGAGCGGCGCTTTGCTACACGCGACGATTCGCGCAACAACATGCTGGTGGCGCTGGTGACGTTCGGCGAAGGCTGGCACAACAATCATCACGCGCATCCGACGTCGGCGCGGCATGGGCTGGCGTGGTGGGAAATCGATTTTTCCTGGATGCAGATCTCGGTGCTGAAATGGCTGGGGATCGCGCGGGCGGTGAAGGTGGCCAAGGTGCACACGGCGATTCCGGAGCGGGAAGCAGCTTAGAGGGCGAGCCGCGAGCGGCTCGGCTCCGCCTGACGGCGTCGCCTCCGGGATCAGGGGCTAGGGCTCAGGCGGTGCGCTCGTTGGATTCGAGATCGAGGCGCCAGGCGGCTTCGGCCAACCATTCATCGGCGGGACTGCGCAGCACGAAGCCGTGTTTGGCGGCCCAGGAATGCAGCGCCGTGCGTTCGGACTCAGAGAGTTGCGCCGCCTGGGACGGCATGCGAGGGGCAGCGGCTTGTTCGGGAACCATGTCGGCCTGGCGCGGAGGGTCGGTATGATACAGCGATAGGCGCATCGAGCGGCCGCCTTTCTTAAAAAAACTGGAGAGCTTTTAGTGTATCAGTAGCGGGGCGCCGCGGGGTACTAGGGAAAGCCCTCGAACTCGGTTAGCCGACTCTAACGCTATAGGCCTCAGCTTCGATACCCTGAAAGCATGGTAGTTGCCGGACGCCGGAGGTCCATCGCGTTTTTCATCGCGCTAGGCATCGGGCTGATTTCCGTCATCGTTCTACTGTACGTGGGCTGGGTGCTGCTCAACTGGCACACCGGCATCCTGCTATTCCTGGGA
Source organism: Bryobacteraceae bacterium (assembly GCA_030045355.1). Lineage (GTDB taxonomy): Bacteria > Acidobacteriota > Terriglobia > Bryobacterales > Bryobacteraceae > Palsa-89. Next base: position 2,388 of record JASIGB010000814.1, on the reverse strand, counting down.
TCGCTGCTCGCGCTGCTGATCATTTCGGGCGTGGTGCTGAACACCACGTTCCTGATCCGCGAGATCCGGCGCAACGAGCAGAAGGATGCTTTCATCAATGCCGTGACGCACGAGCTGAAGACCCCGGTGGCGTCGATCCGGTTATACCTGGAAACGCTGCAAACTCGCGCGGTGGAAGAGAGCAAGCGGCAGGGGTTTTATCAGACCATGGTGGAGGATTGCGACCGGCTGCTCGCGACCATCGAGCAGGTGCTGAGGACGGGGCGCATTGGATCGACCAGTCATCGGAAGTTGCACCTCACGCGCATCGATTTGAACAACGTGATCGCCGATTGCCTGGCGCGAACCAAGACGCTGCATCGGCTGGCGCCGGAAGCGCTGGAGTACCGGCCGGGACCGCCGGTGACGGTGATGGGCGATTCCGACGAAGTGCAGGCGGCGGTATCGAACCTGATCGACAATGCCGTTAAGTATTCCGGGAATGCCGTGCAGGTGCTGGTGGAGACCGAGCCGGTGGAGGATAAGTTCGTTTCGGTGCGGGTGCGCGATCAGGGTCCGGGAATTCCGAAGATGGAACTGAAACAGATCTTCAAGCGCTTTTACCGTGTGCCGGGGCCGCTGGCGACGCGCGTGAAGGGCACGGGGCTGGGATTGTATATCGTGCGATCGGTAGCCAAGCGGCACGGCGGACGGGCATGGGCGGAGAGCGAAGGGCCGGGCCGCGGCAGCACGTTCGTTTTGCAGTTGCCGATTGTGAAAATAGCGAAATGAGCGAGTTTCGATGAGCAGGGTCTTAGTCATAGAAGACGAGCAGCATCTGGCCGAGGGACTGCGATTTAACCTGGAGGCCGAGGGCTACCAGGTGGAGCTGGTAGAGAGCGGAGAAGAGGCGATCGAGACGCTGAAGACGGAGCCGGCCGGGTTTGACGTCGTGATTCTGGACGTGATGCTGCCGGGGATGAACGGATTCGGCGTGATTTCCGCGATGCGGGCGGCGGGGCAGTTCGTGCCGACGCTGATGCTGACGGCGCGCGGGCACGCCGATGACGTGCTGCAAGGATTCGCGGCGGGCGCCGACGATTATCTGACCAAGCCGTTCGAGCTGAAGATCCTGATCGCGCGGATTCGCGGGTTGCTCAGACGGCGGGAGTGGTTTCATGCGGCGGCCAAGCCGGCCGAGGCGGCTTCGAGTACCGGGGGCGCGACCGCGGGAGTCGAAGCGAAGAACGAGTTCCGGTTCGGGGAAAAGTCCGTGGACTTCGACCGGCTGGAGCTGCGGGTGCGGGAGCAGGTGTTTCCGCTGACGCTGATGGAGGCCAACGTTCTGCGGTACCTGATCGACAACGAAGGCAAGCACGTTTCGCGCAAGGCGCTGTTGACGAACGTGTGGGGACTGCACGAGGACACCGATACGCGGGCGATCGACAATTTCATCGTGCGGCTGCGGCGGTACATCGAGGAGGATCCGGCGAAGCCGCGGCATTTGCTGACTGTCAGGGGAGTGGGGTACCGGTTTGTCGCGGAGCCGGGCGCCTGACGGCGCGGGCCGGGGTTGGGGATTGGGGATCGGGGGGCTGGCAAGCGCGATGATTGTCCTGGCGGTTTGCGCTCAAGGCGCGAAACTGACGGTGGGCGCGGTGCTGGTGGCGACGGAGAAGTCGCACGATCCTGATTTCGCACATAGCGTGATCGTTTTGACGCAGTACGATCGCGAGTCGGCGATGGGGCTGATGCTCGGCAAGCCCACTGACATTCCGATAACGGAGTTTTTGCCCGAAGCGAAGGGTCGGCCGGTGGTGGTGTACGCGGGCGGACCGCTGGCGATCGGCGTACGGGGGCTGGTACGGACGCATGCGGCGCCGTATTTTCGAGTGGTGACGAGTAGGGCGGAGTTGCTGAAGCTGATTGCGCGGGGGATGCCGGCGAGCGAGTTTCGGGTGTATGCGGGATACGTGGGGTGGACGGCGCGGCAGTTGCAAGGTGAGGTCGAACGTGGATTGTGGGAGGTGAAGGCCGGAGATGCGAAGGCGATCTTCGATGCGGTCCATTAATCTGCTCGTTGTATTCGCACTCGCGGCGGTCGCGGGTGCGCAGACGGTGCAGCGGAGTCCGGAGATTCCGAAGTTTATGGGCCGGGAGGTCGTAGTATACGCGCCGTCCGTCGACACCGATGGGGGTGTGTTCCCGGCGGGGCCTGCCAAATTGTGTATCGAAGGACCACCGCAGGAGCAGTGCTATACGGAGCCTAAGGACTTCGGGGCCGATGTCAGGGTTGAAATCGAGCAGTTGTCGAAAGACAAGTCGGCGCTGTTATTCTCAGCGAGGGCTGGCGGCGTGAGCGGATGGGATGTGCACTAGGCTCTGCTCGCGCCGGACGGCAGCAAAGAC
>JASIGB010000813.1:0-3030 GCA_030045355.1 Bryobacteraceae bacterium | reverse complement strand
ATCGAGCAGGGCGAATGCGAGGTATGGCGCGAAGAAGCGGGCGGACGAAAGCTGCTCGCCACGCTCCAAGCAGGCGACTATTTCGGTGAAATGGCGTTGCTTTCGGACCAGAGCCGCAACGCGACGATCCAGGCGCGCACCGCAACCGACGTGCTAATCATTCCCAAGGGCGATTTCAATAAGCTGCGGCACAGCGTGCCGGCGTTCGGCGAGGTGTTTCGCGCGCTGGCCGAGAAGAGAAGGGAGACAAGGACGGAAGCAGCGGTTAATACGTCGGATTCTGCGGGAATTTGAGATACGGCAGACGCACGCCCTGATCGATAATCTCCGAAGCCTGGATGCTGGCTGGCGCGTAAAATCCGGCCGCGCCAGCATTGGTCACGAAATCGTCTTGATCCACACCGTCGCCGCTGACGCCCACGCCGCCCACCAGCACACCGTTCTTGTACAACGGCAGCGATCCGGGGAAAATACGATGCCGTTCTGATTGGGGTTCGCCGCTTGCGAGCCTTGGGTGCACGGATTCATGGCGTCGAATTCGTAGAGGGGAAAAAACGGACCGGCCCCCGACCCATTCACGCCGGGCGGATACAACGGCTGCGCGCCAAATCCAATGGTCCGATTCGTCACCGCGGTGCCCATCGGCACGCCCGGCAGATCTGCGGCCGTCCGATTGGGTCCGCTGAAGAAAATCACATTGCGCGATTTCGCCACCGCTACGTCAATGCTGAAGACTGTCGCGTCCGGCATGCGATGCAGCGCGATGATCGTGCCGTCGAGATCCGATACCGCGATCACCATCCGGGCGCGCGAGCCGTCCGGCAGGCGAATCACGGCGCGCGTTAAGTTGGCTTCAGCGACGGCGGCATTCACGATGCCCTGCACGTCTTCCGCCGTCAGCCCGCCAATGGGCCCCGCGCGTGGCGCAACCAGATCGCCATCGGGGTCGGGACCAGGACTCGGGAACGGGCCCAGCGAGTACTTGCCGTCCGCCGACCCGGCGGCATAACCACTCGGCATCGTGGTTTGATCGACGAAGGGCAGCGCGATGCCGTTGATGATCACCACACCGGGCGGTGCCGGATTAGCGCCGAAGCCTGCTCCCACGGCGCCCGAGTAAGCCGCGAACTCCGCGACATCAGGCGGCACGCCGGCCACGCCGACACCGCCCACCATCACGCCCTGCTTGAACAGCGGCACGCCCCCGGGATTAACGGCGTTCGGATTGCTGTCGTCCAAATTCGCTTTCCCGGTGAGGATGCCAAGCCCCGTGCTCAAGCCATCGATGGATCGCGCCGGAGGATAAGCCTGGCCGGGGAGATAATCGGCATGGAATGGGCAGCCGCGATTGGTGTTCTCGATGCCATACAACGGCGCGTTCGCAGTGTAGGCGATTCCCGGCGGAAAATGAATTCCGCTGATGAAGCGCACGGTTCGTGAAGAGAGCGGCGCTTGATCGTTGCTGAAAAAACTGGCGGTGCGGGCAAGTGCGACGGCCACTTCCCGCGTGTCGGCCTGCACGCCGAAATTCGCGAGCGATGTGGCGGGAGCGGCGGGCTTGGAATAAATCGCGAGGATATCGCCTTGGCGATCGGTAACCGCGATCACCATGGCATCATCGTTCGCCGAGGACGCGGCGGCTTCGACGACCGCAGCAACGTCGCTAGCGGTGAGTACGACGGCGTTCGTGGGAGGATCGGGACGGCGCCGGATACGACGAACGTCCTGGCCGAAACCGGCGGACGCGCACAGCGCCAATAGGAAAGAGACAATCGCCGCCCGCATCATCCGCCTATTCGATCGACGCGTTCAGTTTCTTCATCGCGGCGGCGAACTGGAACCCGTTATAGGCCGACGGATCGTCCAGTTGGCGAAAGAGTCCGTTGATGCCCGCCCGAATTTGTGTATCATTGCCAAGCTTGCCGTTCTTCGAATACGCGATGAACAAGGAATCGAGCGCCATGGTAGCTTGTTCGGCCGCGCGTTCGCCTTGCTCGGAGATCCCGTCCGCATCGCCCGCAATACTTTTGAGCAAGCGCAGCGTCTGCGCCTGGTCGAACTTCATTGCGTTCAGGCGCGCGGCAAGACGCCCCGCGATCTCCGACGCGCTGGTGGCTTCGGACGCTACCTGCGCGCGATTGGAATTGAGTGCCGTCACGCCCGTGTAGATCTGATCGATGGCGGCCTTCAGATCGCGCGCGGCTGCGGGATCGGAATCTTCTACCACGTGGTTCAGCACCACAAAGCGTGAAAGATTGAACGGCGGATTGCCGGGGCGCCGTCCGGGATAGCCGCGTTCCTGCCGCCAGCTATCCTTCGCCGCAACCAGATTGTGATGACAGGCGAAGCAATCGAGCTCGGCGTATTCGGGCCAGATGCCGTTCGCCGATTCGCGCGCCACGCGCTTCAACTGCTCGCGAAGCTGCACGGCCTGTCCGACAGCCATGGCGCGAACGGAGAACCAAGGATCCGTGTCCACTTCTTTCCAGTGCGGCGGCATGACGGACATGAAGGAATCGAGCTCAAAATACAGATCGGGATGGCCAGCCGCGATCAATTCATGATCCACCGATTTCTCCGCCGTGCCGAGATGGCAGGAGAGACATTTCTCGCTGCGCTTCACCAGATCGCGGGTGTCGTAGAGCCCGAGTTCGAGCGATTTCTCGTATTTCCAGCCGCGAGTGGTGTGCGGCCCGAGCCACGCTGATGCAGGACCGTGGCAGTTTTCACAGCCCACACCGTCGCTGAGATCGAAGGTGCGCGCGCGCTGATCGGCGGGAACATCGAGTGCGTGGCAGGCCAGGCAGCGCGGCGCCGTGTCGGGACTTGGCAGTCCCATGATCTTCGCGATGCGCAGGCCCACCGGATTGGTCAGGTTCGCGAACGCCTGTGCGTGCTTATCGCGTACCACCCAAGTGCTGTATTCGTTCTGCAGCACGCTGGTCTGATCGCGCGGCTGGACCCCTCCGTGACAGCTCGGCGAGCTGCACGAACCCGGTCCGGTGTATTTCGATTGTTCCGTGCCCTCCG
>JASIGB010000812.1:0-5650 GCA_030045355.1 Bryobacteraceae bacterium | reverse complement strand
GCCAAGCGGTCACCACCGTAGAGAACATCGAAGTACAGGTGGGCCGCACCGGCGCCTTAACGCCCGTCGCGTACTTGAAACCCGTGGAAGTGAGCGGCGTCACCGTCTCGCGCGCCACGCTGCACAACGAAGATGAGATCGAGCGTTTGAACGTTCACATCGGTGACGAAGTGGTCATCGAGCGCTCGGGCGACGTGATCCCCAAAGTCGTTCGCGTCTCGGCCGAAGGCGCGCACCGCAAGAAATTCCAAATGCCCGCGCGCTGCCCGGTTTGCGGCGGACATATCGTTCGCGAAGAAGGCGAGGCGGCGCGGCGCTGCGTCAACACAAATTGCCCGGCGCGGCTGAAGGAATCCATCCTGCACTTCGCCTCGCGCGGCGTCATGAACATCGACGGCATGGGCGACGCGCTGGTGGACCAGTTGGTCGACCGTGGCATCGTCAAGAACGTGGCCGATCTCTACGATCTCACCGCGGCCAAGCTCCTGACGCTCGAGCGCATGGGCGACAAATCGGCGGGCAACGTAATCCGCAACATCGATAATTCAAGGAAAAATCCTCTACCCCGCGTCCTCACTGCCTTGGGCATTCGCTTCGTCGGCGAGCGCACGGCTGTGTTTCTCGCCGAGGCGTTCGGCAGCCTGGACGCCATCGCCAATGCCAGCCTGGAACAACTGCAACAAGCCGAAGAGGTCGGGCCGAAAGTGGCCGAAAGTATTTTCGAATTTTTCCGCGAGCGCCGCAATTCGAATCTCATCGAGCGCCTGCGTGCCGCCGGGCTCCAGTTCGAATATCAACGACGCCGGGCCAAAGCCGGGCCGCTTCAGGGTTTGACCTTCGTGCTGACCGGGGCCTTGCCCAACTTGAGCCGGGACGACGCGAAGCAGCGGATTGAGGCCGCGGGCGGCAAAGTCACCGGCACGGTCAGTAAGAAGACCAATTATGTCGTCGCCGGCGCCGATCCGGGGTCGAAGTTGGACAAGGCGCGGGAATTGGACATCCAGGTCATCGGCGAAGAGCAACTTCTGAATCTGATCGCGGGCTAAGGTATTCTGTGCACCTGGACCGCGCGCACAAACGGCGCCGCCGCATCGCGGGATCGCGGAGCGCCGCCGACCATTCTGCATGTAGTTTTCCACGCCATCATCCAGGGCGATTTCGATACCTTCGGCCGTTCGGTCACCGATGACGTGCAGTTGAGGATTCGCTGGCTAGGCCAGTCCTATCGCGTGCGCGGCGTCCAGTGGTTCACCTTGCAAACGGCAAGATGGCGAAAATCGATGAGATCGTCGCGGCCAACCCAAACTAATTGGGTTGGCGCACGTATTGCACGGTCTTGACGTATCTCCGCGCTAGCTCCCGAATCCACCCGTCCTCGCGAACCGCGATGGCGCGCGGCGGAATCAGGTCAGCCCCAATGCCGACGGCGGCCGCGCCCGCGGCCAGGTAGTTGCCTGCCGTTTGCTGATTCACGCCGCCCGCGGCCACGAAGGCGATGTGGGGAAACGGAGCCTTTAGGGCCCGTAGATAGTCCACACCGCCCACTTGCGCACAGGGAAAGATTTTGACGAAATCGGCGCCGGCTTTGTGCGCCGCGATGATCTCGCTCGGCGTCATCGCCCCGGGCATGGCGATGACGCCCGCCTGCACGGTGAAAGCCACGATTTCCAAATCCAGGCCCGGACTGGTGATGAATTTCGCCCCGGCCGCCAGGCACGCGCGCGCAGTCTCCAGGTCCAGAACCGTCCCGGCGCCAACGATCATGCGCGGGTGCTTCTTCACCAGGTGCGCTATGATCTCCGTGGCTTGGGGCACCGTCATGGTGAGTTCCACGATGGGAAGACCGCCGTCGCTCACGGCTTCGGCGGCGAACAGCGCGTCGTCCGGTGTGGCGGCCCGAACCGCCGGGATAATGGCGAGCTGCTCGATTCGTGCGCGAACTTCCGCCTTCGTCATCGACGCGGTGACCTCCGATTCCCATCGAGTATAGAACAGCGTTTGGACCCGAAGCGAATGACGCTCCGGTTACAGCGTGTGATGAAGAATGGAGCCCGCGATCGCGGGCAGCGGCAGAATTACATCCACGGCACCGCGCTTGATGGCCTCCTTGGGCATCCCGAACACCACCGAAGTGGCTTCGTCTTGTGCGATCGTAGCGGCACCCGCTTCTTTCATCTCCAGCATCCCCCGCGCGCCATCGTCTCCCATCCCCGTCAGGATCACAGCCACCGCATTGCCCCCCGCATAGCGCGCCGCCGAGCGGAACAGCACGTCCACCGAGGGCCGATGACGGCAGACCAGCGGCCCGTCCTTGATCTCGACAAAGTAGCGCGCCCCGCTGCGTTTCAGCAGTGTGTGATGATTGCCCGGTGCGATTAATGCGCGCCCGCGCAGTACGGTGTCGTTCGACTCCGCCTCTTTCACCGTAATCCGGCACAGGCTGTCCAGGCGGTTGGCGAACGCGCGGGTGAATGCTTCCGGCATGTGTTGTACGATGACGATGCCCGGGGTGTCCCCCGGCAGCGCTTCGAGCAAGGCGCGCAGGGCTTCGGTCCCGCCGGTGGACGCGCCGATCACCACTACTTTTTCGGTGGTTTCGAGCATCGCGCCCGTGGGACGCGCCAGGATCGCATCGGCTGTCAGCTTCGGTTCCACGGTGCGGGCCGGCGAATACGGGTGCGGGTGCGCCTGCGCCGCGGCCTTCACGGCGTCGCACAGCAGCACCGCGGATTCTTCGAGAAACCGCTTGCTGCCCACGCGCGGTTTCGTAATGATATCCACCGCTCCGTATTCGAGCGCGCGCAGCGTGCTCTGCGCGCCCTCATCGGCCAAGCTGGAGCAGATGATCACCGGAATCGGATGCTGCGTCATGATCTTCTGCAGAAACGTCAATCCGTCCATGCCCGGCATCTCGATATCCAGCGTGATCACGTCCGGAACCTGTTCGGCGATGCGGTCGGCGGCGATGAACGGATTCGAGGCCGTGCCGATCACTTCGATCTCCGGGTCCGACGAGAAGATGTCGCCCAAAGTCTGGCGCACCACGGCGGAATCGTCGACGATCAAAACCCGAACCGGTGCGTTCATGCCGTCGCTCCCGCGCCTGGTTTACTGCAATTTCGTTTGCCCCCGTTGCCCGTCCAGGCCTCCAGCCGGTACACCAGCACCACTCCCGTTCCGGTGTGAAAATGAATTCTCCGGCCGCGCGTCCCGCCCAAATCCGATGCCGCGACCGTGAAGCCTTCTGCGGCCAGCACCTCCACGGCGGAGTCACAATTCAAGGCGCCTACCGTGGGCCGGTCGCCGCGTTCAGCCAGCAGCGGCAGTACATCCGCGCCGCCAAACACCTTCACTTCCACTTCCTCGCGATGCACGCCCAGAGCGTCGAACTTTTGCGCCAGATAACGTATGCTGAAGTCCACGTAGCGATGCCCTTCGGAAGGGTCGATTCCCAGCGGCCAGGCCTGCGGCGCTCGCGGGAGCACGCCGTGGCACATCGCGCCAGCGCCCAGACGCGGGCTCCAGAACGTCACACTCACGCACGATCCGAGAATCGTTCGCAGGATTGCCGGCGTGCGCGTCAAATATAACTCTCCCGGTTGGAGATTGAGGTCCGGAAGCACGGCCGAGGGCTGCATCATCCCACCTTCCGGTAGGCCGATGGCGCAACGGCCGTCAAAGGTAGATCCATGTTTTGCAGGGACTCGGAATGTCCAGCGAAGAAATAGCCTCCCGGCGCCAGACGCCTCGTTAGTTTCTGCAATAGCCGCTCCTGAGTAGGCCGGTCGAAATAAATGATCACGTTCCGGCAAAAGATGATCTCCGGCGCCTGCGGCAGCTCGAAATCGGCGTCCATCAAATTCAAGCGCTCGAAGTCGATCAGCGCGCGCAGCTCCGGAACCACACGCACCAGATCGGACTCGCGATCCCGGCTGCGCATAAAATACGTCCGTTGTAAGGCTGCGGGCACCGGTTTCACTACTTCGCGCTTGAAGATACCCAGCCGCGCCTTCTCGAGCACTTCGGTGGAGATATCGGTGGCCAGCACGCGAAAGCGAAATCCTGGTGCGCTTTGCGCGTATTCGCTCAACACGATCGCCAGCGTGTACGGCTCTTCTCCGGTCGAGCAGCCCGCGCTCCACACCAGCGCGTTGCGGCTGGCGCCGTAGCGGCCGGCCAAATCCGGAAGAGCTTTCGACGCGAGATACTCGAAATGACCGGCCTCGCGGAAGAAGTCGGTTTTATTCGTCGTCACGACGTCGATCAGGTGTATGACTTCGCCTCTCCCCCCTTCGCTCGCAAATACGCGTTCGCAGTAGTCGCGCAGGGAGGACACGTCCAGGCTTTTCAAACGGCGTTTGAGGCGTATCTCCAGCATCGTTTTCTTGTCCGGCCCAAGACGGATGCCGCACTCGTCGTAAATGAGGCGGCGCAGCCTCTCGAAATCGGCGTGCGAGAGGCTGTCTTTGCTCGCACTTGCACTTGTTGCAGGCACGCTCTCGCTCCCCTATAGCCAACGCGTCCTTCAACCTCTTCGGGCAGCACCCTCAGGCATGCACTTCCACCGGCGGTTTGTTGAGCTCGGCGTTGCGCACCGCCGAAAGCTCTTCGGCCGAAAAGATGCGATCGATATCCAGAATCATGATGAACTGCACGTCGCGCTTCCCCATGCCCTTGATAAAATCCGTCCGGATCTGCGTGCCGATTTTGGGCGCCGGTTCAATCTGCTCGGGCTCCAAATCGATGACCTCCTCCACCGAGTCGGCCAGCGCGCCGATGACCGTCGGCTCGCCTTCCAGCATCATCTCCACCACCACCACGCAGGTGTTGACGGTTTTCTCCGTCTTGGACATCTCGAAACAAAGCCGTAGATCCACCACCGGCACCACGTTGCCACGCAGGTTGATCACCCCGCTCATGAAGTCCGGTGTGCGTGGGATCTTGGTGATGGTTGTAAAATCGAGTACTTCGCGCACTTTGGCCACGTCGGTGGCGAAAACCTCGTCGCCCAATTTGAAGGTCAGGTATTGGCGCGTCTCGGTGATCTCGGTTGCGCTCATAGTTGTCTCCTTTCCGGAAGCCCCAAGTTCCAGGCGTGGCCCGCTCGGGCCACCCCGCAAACTCAGTAGCGCTCGAACTCCTTGTCCACCTGGTCGCCCGACTCGCGCATCTTCAAGGCCACACCGCTTTTGGCGGCTTTCTTTACGGCTGGAGCCGGCGTGTGCGTCGCGGGCGCGTGCGTCACCGCCTCTTTGAGTTTTCCGAGCGCGGCGTCGGACCTGGCGTGCGGTTTGGCGCCGGCGTGGTGGGACGCCGCGGCCTGCCCGGAGTCCGCGAGACGGAAGAAACCGAGCGCGCTCATCAACTGGTCCGACTGGCTGGTGAGTTCGTCGGTGGTGGAGGCCATCTCCTCGGCGGCGGAAGCGTTCTGCTGGATCACCTTCTCTAGCTGCTGCAGCGCCTTGTTGATCTGCTCGGCTCCGGCATCCTGCTCCTTCGACGCCGCCGTGATCTCCTGCACCAGCTCCGCCGTCTTCTGAATATCCGGCACCAGTTTTTCCAGCATCTCTCCCGCCTTCTCCGACACCCGTACGGTGGTCAACGAAAGCTGGTTGATCTCCCCAGCCGCCTTCTGGCTGCGCTCGGCCAG
>JASIGB010000811.1:0-3590 GCA_030045355.1 Bryobacteraceae bacterium | reverse complement strand
GCGGGTTTTCAGCCGTGGTGGTCGTCATTCGGATTTATGTACCTTATATCTTATTCCATCGGCCGCGAAATTTCACGAAATTCGCTTTGCGATGCGCTGGGCAGCCGGCAAAGGAGCAGCCGTCCGCGATTTGCCAGTCCCCTGACCTCCGGTTCCCGATCCCAGGCCCGGAACTTCCCCTCCCATTCCCTCGTATCCTAATGTTGAGTGGATTCTGAATACGCAATTGAAACGCAGGACCTCACTAAGGTTTACGTCTCGCGCTGGAGCCGGCGCGAGGTCCGCGCTATTGACGGCGTGTCGCTGCAGGTCCGCCGCGGCGTGATTTTCGGGCTTCTCGGCCCGAATGGCGCGGGTAAAACCACTTTCGTCAAGGCATTGCTCTCGGCCGTGCGGCCCACGCGCGGCATCGCGCTGATCTTCGGCCGCGACGCGAGCGGCCCTGAGGCGCGGCGCCCCATCGGATACCTGCCCGAAAATCACCGCTTCCCGACCTATTTCACCGGCGCCGGCATGCTCGATTTCTATGCCGCTCTTTCGGGCGTCGAGGCGGCGCGCCGGAAGAAGTTGATCCCGGAACAACTGGAGCTCGTCGGCCTGAGCCAATGGGCGGGAGTGCGGATCGGCAAATACTCCAAAGGCATGTTGCAGCGCCTGGGGCTCGCGCAGGCGCTGATTCATTCGCCCTCCATCCTGATATTGGACGAGCCCACCGACGGCGTCGACCCCGTAGGCCGCCGTCAGATCCGCGAGATCCTGAATCGCTTCGAGGAGCGCGGCGTCACCGTCTTCATCAACTCCCATCTGCTCGCCGAAGTGGAGACGCTGTGCCGCGAGGTGGCCATCCTGCACAAAGGCAAAGTGGCGCTGTCGGGAAATATGCGCGATCTCACGGCGGGCAAAGGCTACCGGCTCACCGTGGCCGCCCCTCCCGAACCTGTGGCGCAGGAACTGCGCAGTCGCGCGAGTTCCATGGCGGTACGCGACGGCCTGGTGGACTTCCAATTCCCGAGCCGCGAACTGGTGAACGCCGCGGTCGATGTGCTGCGCGCCCAGCGCTGTGAGATTGAGGCGCTCGCGCCTACCACCAGCACGCTCGAAGACGTGTTCGTTCGCACCGTGGAGAACAAGTAGTGGTCACTCTGGCCCTCATTCAAGACACCTTCCGCGAAGCGCTGGCCCGCAAAATCTTCTGGGTGCTGTTCGGGCTCTCAACGCTGATGATCCTGTTTTTCCTGTTCCTGCTGCGCATCGATATCGTCTCGGGCGCCACTGCGACGATCGCGATTTTCGGCCGCCAAACCCGCGCCAATCCGGACGTGGAGCGCGTGGTGCGCGGCGTTTACGGCGCCATCGCGACCTTCCTTTACACCTGGGGCATGTTTCTCGCCGTGTTCGCCTCCGCGGGCCTGGTTCCGAGCGTGCTGGAGCCCGGCCGTATCGAGCTGCTGCTGTCGAAGCCACTTTCACGGACGCACATTCTGCTGGGCCGCTTCGCGGGCAACGTGCTCGTGATCGCGCTGAACACCACGTACCTGGTGCTGGGCGTATGGATTATCCTGGGCATCAAGACCGGCATCTGGTCGCCCGCGTTTCTGATCGCCATCGCCACCACCACGTTCATTTTCGCGGTGCTGCTGGCGGTAGTCGTGTTGATCGGGGTCACGCTCGAAAGCGCCGCGGCCGCCACCATGATCAGCGTCGCGTTGATGATTATCAGCCCCATCCTCGCGCAAACCAGCCTGATGATGCGGCTGCTGTCTTCAGAATGGTCGCGCAACGTGTGGCGCGTGCTCTATGAGTCGCTGCCCAAGGTGTATGAGATCGGCAAGATGACGCTGGATGCGATCCAAAGCCGCACGTTCACGGGATTCGCGCCCATCTGGACCTCGGCGGTGTTCGGCGCCGTGATGCTGGGCGCGGCGCTGGCGATTTTCGCGCGGCGAGATTTTTAAATGAGGCTCTCCGAGCTCCGCGGCGTTCCGCTATGGCTGGCCTCGCTCGCGCTCGTTTCCTGCCAGCCCAAGCAGTCCGCTTCGCTGCACGTCAGCCCCGCGCTCGAAGCCTTGGTTCCCGCCGACACCACGGTCATTCTGGGCGTGAACCTCGCTTCGATTCGCGATACCGCGACGTATCAAAAGCTCATCGGCCGCGTGCCCCTCCCGCAGCTCGACCGCTTTACCGAAGAAACCGGGCTCGACCCGCGCAAGGATCTTTCCGAGTTCCTGTTCTGCTACGACGGCAAGAACGCGCTGCTGCTGGTGCGCGGGCAATTTCGCGTGACCGATCTCGAAGCGCAGCTTAAATCCAAGGGCGCGGCGCCATCCAATTACAAGGGCCACGCGCTGTTTGGCGATGAGCCGGGCGTCATCACGTTTCTGAACGATTCCACCGCCGCCGCCGGGACCCCCGCCGCGCTTCACGCGCTAATAGATCGGCCCTCCGGCCGCGGCCTTCCTGTTCCACTGCGCGACCTGCTGCGCACCCTCCCGGCGAACGATCAACTCTACGCCGCGCTCACGGGCGGCATCGAAAATCTCAATCTTCCGCTGCCGCGCGACGGCAACCTGGGCAACATCATGCAGTCCCTTCGCGGCGTCGAAACGGCCGCGCTGGGCATCGATCTCTCAAACGGCATCGACGCGCTCGCGATCGTCAATTGCCAAACCGAGCGCGACGCTAAATTCATCCACGATGTGCTGCGCGGCCTGATCGGATTCGGCCGCCTGCGCACTCCCGACAATCAGCCCGAGCTGCTCAAGCTCTACGACGCAATTCAGGTGACCGAGCAGCAGATGCAAACCAAGGTGACGGCCAATGTGCCCCAGGCCCTGGCCGACAAATTTCTGGACCTGTGGTTATCGAAATAGGACGGGGTTGCGCCGGCGCCCGTCCAGTTCCGTCCCGTCGCGAAGCACGCGCAGATGGTGCGGATTCAGCGTCTGTGGCTTTTCGGGGTCGCATTCGGGAAGCCAAATCCCCACGGTGAATGCCGCCGCGCCCAGGCATTGGCAGTGCCGCACGATGCCCTTTTGCACGGCTCCTGCAAACTCAATTTCCACCTCGGTCTGCGGTTTCAAGCGGCAAGGCAGCGAAGCGCGCACTCCCGAGAGCGAGATGTCAGTCACTCGAATCGCGATCTCGCCTTCGACCGGATTTCGTAAAGTTCCTACGCGATCCACGAAGTAGCGTTTCTGAGTGATTCGCTGGGCATCCCTTCTTTCAGCGCCGCGGGCTATGTTGGAGCACCTGTAGGAGTCCGCCATGATCGATCGCCTCGCGCTTACCAGGAGCACGTTGTGGCCCAACTCTCGAACCCGCTAGCTCCTTTATCTTTCAAGCCGTGCCAGATCTCTGAAGACATAGGTGGGACAAATTGTTCCCGCTAGAGTGGGGCCTTAGGGGACAACCTGTCTTAGCGCCTGACGGAGAATGGCCTACTTCTTGCCCGCGGGCACCGGAATGGCGTCGCCCAGGTTCATGGAGCCGCCGCCTTCGCTGACGTAGTTGCGGTTCCACGAAGGAATCTCCACCTCGATGTCGCCCTCGACCACGCACTGGCAGCCCAGGCGCGATTTCAGCGTCAGACC
>JASIGB010000810.1:0-7487 GCA_030045355.1 Bryobacteraceae bacterium | reverse complement strand
CGGCCCCGCGAAGTTGTTAGGGTATATTTGGGGAACAGCCGGAACAGGAGGCACTCCCGATACTGCAACCTCCATCCAGGCCGCCGCAATCAACGCCACGATTGCGCACGCGATTCCGATCAGGATTGATGGCCGAATCCAAATACGAAATCGGCGATCGGGCGGATAGTGGACAGCTCTGTGCGCTGCATCGAATGTGATCATATTCGGTGTACGAGGCCGGACCGACCTTCTTTCGCTTCAATCCGGCGCAGCTGCGTCAATAAGTAGTCTCGCAGAACGATGGCCTTATTGCGGTCTAAATCGCTCGACGCGTAGAGCGGCGTGACGTCTCGGTGGCGCGCGGCTTCAATGATCGCTGCCCAGGCATCGGGATTTGCGTTGAGCTCGGCGCTATAGCGCCTGCGAAACTCCGGCCACTTTTCCGAGGAGTGACCGAACCATCTGCGGAGAGCATCGCTGGGAGCAACTTCACGATGCCAGTTGTCGGCTTTGAGAGCCGCTTTGGTCATTCCGTGCGGCCATAAGCGATCGACCAGAAAACGGCGGCCATCCTCCGGTGCTGCGGCTTCAAATACGCGCTTGATTCGAATCATGGCTTAGATGCGCAGGCGGACGGCCGAAGGTGGCCAGCAGATTCACGGCGAACAGCGTGACCGCGATCAGTTCGATGATAGCGGAGCATGGCAGCACATGCCAGGCAATTTGCGAGTTAGCCTCGTAAGCGGGAATCTCCGCGCTCACGCGTAGAGCGCATCCCAGTGTCAGTGCTGCGAGCGAGGCGAGCATCAGCCGCGGACTATAGAGAATCCGCGCACCTCCAAAGGCCGGCAAGATCCGCTGACCGATAGAGAACACCATGGTGGAGATAAATCCCACGGTTAGAGCATGCCGGGCCGCGCCCCAGATCCCACCGCCGTGATCCGCCCACGCCGCTGCGACCCACAGTGTGGCAGCGATCAACAGCCAGGAGTAAGAGATGCGAATGAACCAAGGAAAACTTGGGTGCACACCCGAAATCTTCGCTCCCCGAACCGGCTGGTGCCACACGCGAACCGCAAACAGCGCCGTGACAGCGGCAACGGGAAGCAGCAGCGCCTAAAGCATCGATGCGCCCGCGAACCCCGCCAGGACGGCGGCCCAGACCAGGCCCAACGCCGTGAGAAGCAGTTTGCCGTCAGGCTCGCGCAGGCCCAGGAATATCGGCAGCCAGCGCGCGTTGAACCCCCAGATCGCCACTGCCAGGAAGCACCACGTTTCCAGGGCCACCAGTCTCTGATCGAAAATATGAGACAGCGCAGGTCCATTGCCCTGCCACGAAACACGGAACGCCTCGACGACGTGTAGAACGAGCGATGCCAAAAAGCCCAGCGTTGACGCAATGACCATCAGCATCCATGGCTCGGGCTTGCGGCGCGAGGGCTCCCCGGCCGCGCGGTGTCCCGACACGGTGCGGAAAAAGATCAGAAATGCCGCCAACTCCAGCAGCGCCGAAACCGGCAGCAGAACGCGCCACTGCCATTCGGAAACACCGGCGATCCATCGCAGCGCCGCACCGGCAGCCCACGACCCGAGGGCCGCCCAGGCGCGCCACACGGCAAACGGCGGCAGCCTTCCCATCTTCGACAGCGAGTAGAAGCCGATCCCCAAAATAAATGTGCCGATCCAACCGAAGATCTGCGCGTGGCCATGTGCTTGAAGCCAGGCCGGAGACAAGCTTTCGAGCGCATGCCGACTGCTGATCGAAATCAGATTCCACACGCCAAGAAAAGTGCCGGGGAAAAGCATGAAGAAGAGGCCGGTGACGATGTACGCAATCAGCGCGCGCTGGAGTTGCCGCTCCCGCTCGACGCTCTGATCCCGCAAGGCGGGGAGCGGTGGACTTTGCTTCACGCTAGGTGCCGGCATAAGCGCCTTCTTTCCGCTCCATCTCCAAGGCGCGCGGGAACAGGATGTTGTTTTCAAGATGGACATGCTGGTGCAGATCGCGCTCAAAATCCTCCAGGCCTTGATAAAGCGCGCGGTAGGTCGGACAGGCGTCGGCTGGCGCGACAAAGCCGCCGGATAGCGAGCGAATACGGGCCGTGAGCGCCCCGGCGTCGTCATGATCCGCCAGCATCCGGCTGATGGGCATCTCAACCGAGCCGAAGATGGCAGGCGACACAGGGCGCCCTTCGCCGAGCGCCGTCTCCGTTTGCGCCAGATAGGGAAACAGCACGTTCTCCTCTTTGATCATGTGCAGAGAGAGCTCCTCCGCCAGCGCCTGGAACAATTCCTGAATGGACTTCACTTCCGGGTGCGCCGCACCGTGCCGCTCGACCACTTTCGCGCATATCGAAATCAGGCGCGGAGCTTCATGCCGGATGTAACTGTGATGATCATCGATGATGTGGCGCGTTAACTCCGCCACGCTTGCATGAGCCCAATCGCCCGCGGCCGTGGAAGGCTCGTTTTCCGCGGCGAAGATCTGGTTCACCACTTCATCCGGGGAAACGCTGGCGCGCTCGCACGCCTCCCGCAGGGAGCGCTGTCCGCCGCAGCAGTAGTCGATGCCGAGCGATTCGAAGACCCGCACACTGGCAGGGTGCTTGATGGCGATTTCACGAACGGTTTGCTCTAAGCTTGCTTTCATGGCGTTCCCCTTAAGTTCCAGATTAGGGAATCCGCGCGGCAGAGGCAGTGACTAAAGTCACTTCGAGCCTCAGACGACGGAAGCCAGTTCTGCTTCCGGGCCGGCGTGAGCCAGCACCCTTACCTCAGGACCGTTAATCGCGATGAATCCCTGGGCTTGCAGCCGGGCCAGATTCCGTGAAACCAGCTCCCGCACCGTGCCGATCTGCGCGGCCAAGTCCTGATGGCTGGCGCCCAGGGGGAACGCGGCGCCTTCGGCTTGCACGCGGCGCAGAATCCAGGAAATCAGCCGATGACGCACCGTGCTGAAAGATAGTTCCTCGATGATGCCCACCAGCCGTCGCAGGCGCGCTCCGACAACTTGCAGTACCTTGAGCGCGACCTCCGGGTGCTCCAGACAGAACGCCTGAAAATCCCGCCGGGAGATGAACAGCAACTCGGACGGTTCCTGCGCCGCCACGGAGGCCGGATACGGCCCGCCGTCGAACACCGGCAATTCCGCAACAGAGCCGCCGGGGCCTTCCGCCGCGAGCACTTGCTCGCGTCCTGCGGGCGAAATCTTGAAGATTCGCACGCGGCCCTTGGCGACGATGTACAGCCCGGAGCAGGGATCGCCTTCGGAGAAAAGAATCTCGCCTGCCTGGCAGGTGCGAACACGCGCGCGTTGAGCGAGCGCCGCAAGTTCCGGCTCCGACAGCGCCGAGAAAAGAGCGGTTTTCCGAAGGACTTCTTCGTTGGACATGGAACGCCAGGGGGCAGCGCATACGCGCTGTCACGTCAACAAAGCAACTTGCCTGTCGACGGTAGCAAATCGAGAAAGACGCCTCCACTAGTTTAGACGCCGAAGTGAAATTATGAAATGACATGAGCCAAGGGTCCAACGGCTCGAAGGCGTGTGACAGAAGTCACTGGCTGGCGTGGCGTGACTTCCCTAACACTTGATTAGCGCGAATGGAGAAGAAGCCATGCCTGTTGTCATCGGCGGCGCCGAAAACGGTTTCGCTAACCCCATCGGACTGCTATCGGATTGCCATCGGCGGATCGAACGATTTCCGAAGACCCTCGCAGCAGTGGCCGACCAGAGCGGCGGCTTGGATTCGAGCGCTGGGTCCGCGAGGAGCGTCTTTCCGCGCCTCCTACACTCCGACCCTGCGAGTCCGGCGGATCCTGAGGAGGCTGTTGCGGGGATGCAGGCTGTCCCTGAGCCTGTGGCGGCTGAGGTGTCGCCGGCGGTGTGGAATACGGACCGTCATAGGCGTAAGGATAGCCGTAATAATACGGGTTGTACCCGTAATACGGATAATCCCAATAATAGGGATAACCATAATATGGATAATCCCAATAGTAAGGATAGCCCCAATACGGATAACCCCAGCCCAGTCCAAAGTAGATACCCGGCCCCCAGTAACGGCCTCCATAGAAGCCACGGCCTCCGTAATACCCGCCCCGATAATACCCACCACGGACGGCGGCTCCGCCGCGAACCGCTCCACTAACGCGTCCACCTCCGCCACCACGTGCACCACCACGTTGGGCGTAGGCAGGAGAAAGTAGAAGTGGTGAAAGAAGAGCGATAAAAAGTGCTAGTTTCGGAACTCTCATGCGTTGCGGTAGAGCAAGGCCCATACCACTCGCAAAATGCTTTTAATAGGTAGATTGCCACATGGCCCAAACTTTGAAAACCACCAGCGTGGTTGGATTGCTGAGTAGTATGACCCAGGTTTCTTGCGGGCTATGCGCGAGTCCGTGGTGCCGGGGTTAGTGCGAAGCTCCCTCCCAACCGCCTCCCAAAGCCTTGTACAGAGCGATTAGGTCGGCAGCTTGGTTCTCCCTGCTCTGGGTGAACGCGTTTTCGTCCGTGTAGAGCGTACCCTGAGCGGTGAGGACGCTAAGGAAGTTCGTCTGCCCTTCCTCAAAGAGCCGCTGGTTCAGGTTCACGGATTTGTGATCGGCCGCTACCGCATCATTCAGTGACCTGTAATGCTTTTGCTCGTCGGCGAAGGCGATGAGTGCATTCTCCACGTCTTGTAAGGCGGTCAATACGGTTTGTTGATACGTCACGAAGGCCTCATCGCGAAGCGCTTCCTGAGCATGGATGTTGGAGACGATGGCGCCGCCTTGAAAGATGGGCCACGTCACGGCCGGACCCAGAAAAAGAGAACGGTCCAGGCTGTTCTGAAAACTGGCGCCGCCGGTGAGCGAAAACTGGGGGAAAAGCTGCGCCACTGCCACCCCGATTTGCGCGGTGGCGCTGTGAAGCTGCGCCTCGGCTTGACGAATATCGGGCCGGCGCCGGAGCAGATCGGAAGGCAATCCGGCTGGAATTTGCTCGGGCATTCGGGGCAACTCGCCCGTCGATGACAATCGTTCCACGAGATCGCCAGGCGGCCTGGCAAGTAGCACGCTCAGTGCATAGATCGATTGGCGCGCACCTGTTTCCAGGACCGGGATCTGAGCTTCGGTGGTTGCCAGGGCGCTTTGCGCGCTTGCCATATCGAGACCACTGTCGAAGCCGGCCTGATAAAGCTTGCGGGTTATGTCGAGGGTCTGCTGCTGAACTTTCAGACTATTGCGCGCGACGACGATCTGCTGCTGGTAGCCGCGAAGCTGCACGTAATCGAGAGCAGCCTCGGCGGCAACGGTCACGTCAACGTCCCGAACGTTTTCGATCGCGGCCTGCACGTTCGCATTCGCCGACTCTACGTTGCGACGCACACCGCCGAATAGATCCATCTCCCAAGCTGCGTCGAAACCGATCTGGAACAGGTTGCGGGAACCACCATTAACGACGTACAAGCCGCCCGTCTGCCGCTGAATCGTACCTGTAGCCGTGACGGACGGCAATAGGCTCGCGGCGGCCACGCCTCTCATGGCTCGGGCTTGCCGCAGACTGGCTTCCGCAAGCGCAAGACTGAGATTTGCTTTTAACGCGTCCTCGACTAGCGAAGTGAGTACAGGGTCCTGCAATTGTCGCCACCATCGGGCTAAATCAGCAGGCTGGCCGGTAACTATCGTTGGCTGCTGCGTCTCCTTCGCACCGACCCAAGCGGAAGGCACCGCCGGCTTGGGAGCATGGTAAGCCGGACCCACCATGCACCCGGTGGCGAATATGGATATGAAACAAATGAGCGCCTTACTCATATCGAAGCGCCTCGATCGGGTCCAGCCGCGACCCCTTCCAGGCCGGATAAAACCCGAAGATTACTCCGACACTGGCCGACACCAGCACCGCGGCAACAATCGCGCCCGCGGAAGGCGCAGTGGGCCAGTTGAGCAACTTTGAGACGAGGACAGATGCCGTTCGGCCGATAACAATGCCCAGCATGCCGCCAAACAGGCAGATCACGATGGCCTCGGTGAGAAACTGGCTGAGAATATCGTTGGGCTCGGCGCCAACGGCCATACGCAGGCCGATCTCGCGCGTCCGTTCGGTAACCGAGACGAGCATGATGTTCATGATGCCTACGCCGCCTACCAAGAGCGAGATCATAGCGACGTAAAGAAGCAGCCGTGTGACCAGCGCGGTGGTGGAGCTCATGGCTTGCGTGACCTCCGTCATGTCGCGGACCGTGAAATCGTTCGGCGTTCCGGGATGGAGACGATGCGCTTCGCGGAGCACATCGTTGATCTGCTGAATGGCGAGCGGGATATCCGCGGCGCTGCGGGCATTGGTGAGGATCTGATCGACGTTGGCAAATCGGATCGGCTGGGGCAGGTCGGCGAGTTCGTTGCTCGATTGAGTTGGGTAAAGACTCGTGCTGAGGTTTGGATAGAGGTTGGTAAGTGTGTTGATTTCCGTGGTATTCGCGGTGTTGGTCGTACTTTGGTTACTCGCCAGGAGCGATTGGGCGACCACACGATATTTGATGGTCGTCCAGGGTGCGAGCAGAATATCGTCCTGATCCTGACCCATCATGTTCGCGCCCTTTGGACTCAAAACTCCGATCACCTTAAACGCGACGTTCCTGACGCGGATTTCCTTGCCGATCGGAGACTCGCCCGCGAAAAGCTCCCTCACGATGGTGTGACCAACGACACAGACCTTGCTCGCGTTGCGGACGTCGTGCTCGCTGAATGGTTCACCCTCGTCCATGGTGGTCCAATCGCGCACCTGCAGAAAAGACGGGGTTGAGCCATAGACGTAGGTGGGCACCCAATTTCGATTCCCGTAAACAATCTGCGTGCGAGCGCGCACAATCGGCGCCACGTTTGCTACGGCTGAACACTTCTGAGCGATGGCATCCGCGTCGTTCGGCGAAAGGGTAATCATGGTTCCGATACCGTAATTGATTCCGGCGACATTTTGTGCGCCCGGTATGACGGCCAGCGTGTTCGCCCCAATGCTGCTCAGAGTGCGCTGGATCGCTCGGGTGGCGCCGTTGCCTATCTCCATCATGGTGATTACTGCTGCGACGCCGATGACGATACCGAGCATGGTCAGCAGGGTGCGAGTAATATTCCGGCGGAGCGCGCCCGCGGCCGTTTGCGCTATTCCGAGCGATCTCATGCGGCAACCTCCGATCGTTCGATGAGACCGTCTTTGATGCGGATGGTCCGCGGCGCATGACGGGCCACGTTGGGGTCGTGCGTGACGAGCACAATCGTGATCCCTTCGTCTTGATTCAGCTTCTCGAACATGACCAGCACTTCCTCGCTGGTTCGCGAATCGAGGTTGCCGGTGGGCTCATCTGCAAGCAACAGCTGGGGACGGTTAACTAGCGACCTGGCAATGGCGACACGCTGCTGTTCTCCGCCCGAAAGCTGAGACGGTTGGTGATAGAGTCCGTCGCCCAGGCCCACTTTTTCGAGCAGTTCCACCGCCCTTTCTCTCTTTTCGCGATCCGTCAGGGTTTCTC
>JASIGB010000809.1:0-5898 GCA_030045355.1 Bryobacteraceae bacterium | reverse complement strand
ACCAGTACGAGTTCCGGACCCAAGCAGGCCAAGGTACGGTGGTTCACTGATTATACTTTCATAAACCCCATCGATTTTCCCCTCTTGGGGACGCATTTCGGGCGGTACACTTAGGGAGGCGAGCCTAGGCTCGCCATTACGCGGAGGAGGACCCCCCACCCGAATGCGAAGCTTGGTCGCAGTTCTTTGTCTTGGGTCCGGCTTTTGTCTCGCGCAATCCCCGAAGGCCCCCACTCTGGCGGAAGCGAAAGCTTTCATCGATCGCGCGCAAGCGAAGCTGTTAGAGCTATCGGTCGAAGACGGGCGCGCCGATTGGGTGAAGTCCACCTTCATCACCTACGACACCGAAATTCTGGCCGCCAAGGCCGATGAAGACCAGATCGCCGCCACCATGGCGCTGGCCAAGGAGTCCACGCGCTTCAAGGATCTGAAAATGCCGCCGGAGATGGCGCGCGAGTTCAAGCTGTTGCACCTGTCTTTGACGCTGGCGGCTCCCTCCGATCCCAAAGAGGCTGAAGAGCTCACGCAAATCGCCGCGCGCATGGAGGGCATGTACGGCAGCGGCAAGTATTGCCCGCATGAGGGCGCCAGCAGCGGTGCGAACGAAGGTGACTGCCTGGATCTGGATCAGCTCAGCAACATCCTCCGCACCAGCACGGATCCCACGAAACTGCTGGACGCCTGGCGCGGTTGGCACACGGTTTCTCCTCCCATTCGGCCGCTCTTCCAGAAGTACGTGGAGCTCGGAAACCAGGGCGCGCGCGAGCTGGGCTTCGCCGACATGGGCGCCATGTGGCGCTCCAAGTACGATATGCCGGCCGACGCCTTCCCCGCCGAAATGGATCGGCTGTGGGAGCAGGTGAAGCCGCTCTACCTTTCCCTCCACGCTTACGTGCGCTGGAAGTTGCGCGAGAAATATGGCGACCTTGTTCCAGCCTCGGGGCCCATCCCCGCGCACCTGCTCGGCAACATGTGGGCGCAGGAATGGGAGAATATTTATCCGCTGCTGGCGCCTAAGGACGCCGATCCGGGCTACGATCTGACGTCGATCCTCAAGGGCCGCGGAACCACGCCTCTGGAGATGGTGCGGTACGGCGAGCGTTTCTTCACGTCGCTTGGATTCGCGCCGCTGCCCCAGACGTTCTGGGAACGCTCGCTGTTCGTCAAACCGCGCGACCGCGACGTGGTTTGCCATGCCAGCGCCTGGGACGTGGACTCCGTCGACGACGTGCGCCTGAAGGCGTGCCTCGAAATCAACTCCGAGGATTTTTCCACCGTGCACCACGAGCTCGGCCATAATTTCTACCAGCGCGCGTATGACCGCCAGCCGTTCCTGTTTCGCGACAGCGCCAACGACGGATTCCACGAGGCCATCGGCGACACCATCGCGTTGTCGGTGACGCCGGAATACCTGAAGAAGATCGGTCTGCTCCAAACGGTGCCCGACAGCTCCAAAGACATCGGCCTGTTGCTCTACAAGGCGCTCGAAAAAGTGGCGTTCCTTCCCTTCGGCCTGATGATCGACAAGTGGCGCTGGCAAGTGTTTTCCGGCCAAATCTCGCCCGATCAATATAACGCGAGCTGGTGGAAGCTGCGCTTGGAATATCAAGGCGTCGCGCCGCCCATCCCGCGCAGCGAAGCCGATTTCGATCCTGGCGCCAAGTATCATGTGCCGGCTAATTTCCCCTACGCGCGCTATTTTCTGGCCGATATCTTGCAGTTCCAATTTCATCGCGCGCTTTCGAAGATCGCCGGATGCACGGAGCCGTTGAACCGCTGCTCGATCTATGGCAACAAGGAAGCGGGAGCTCGTCTCAACGCCATGCTCGCGATGGGCGAGAGCCGGCCGTGGCCCGAAGCGCTGGCAGCTTTGACCGGCCAGGAGCAAATGGACGCCACCGCGATTCTCGATTACTTCGCGCCGCTCAAGAAATGGCTGGACGAACAGAACCGCGGCAAGCCGGTCGGTTGGTAAGAGAAGTACGGTAATAGCATGAACGCCACCGAAACTTGTCCCATCTGCGGCGGCTCGGGTTGGAAGATCACCGAGCGCGACGGAATCTCGGGCGCCGAAAAGTGCGCCTGCGTGGATGTGGGGCGCGAACAGCGCATCGAGCAACGTGCCGGAATCCCGCCGCTGTACCGCAACGCCTCGCTTCAGAATTTCAAACACCAGGAGATGGCGGCGCTCCGGGTCGCGATGGACAACGTTCGCGTCTACATCCGCCAGTATCCCGCCCTGCCCGAGCCGGGCCTGTTGTTCTTAGGCCCTCCGGGAACCGGCAAAACTCATCTCGCCGTGGCGGCGCTCCGGGGATTGATCGAGCGCGGATTTGAAGGTATTTTTTACGATTTCCAATCGCTGCTCATGCTGATTCACAGGGGCTACGACAAAGCGTCGGGATCGAGCGAACGGGAGGCGTATCAATCGGCTCTGGATACCGAGATCCTGGTGCTCGATGACGTGGGAGCCCATCGCATCAACGATTGGGTGGAAGATACCGTGACCTCCATCATCACGCATCGCTGTAACGCGCGGAAAGCCACCATCGTCACCACGAACCTGCGCGATCCGGAAGCCGGCGACAAACGTGGGTCGGGCCTCGAAGAAGACCTGCACAGCAAATATTTTCTGGAAGAGCGCATCGGGATGCGCGCCCGCTCGCGCCTGTTCGAAATGTGCAAGGTGATCCAGATGCGAAATGCCCCGGATTACCGGCTCAGCAAGAAGCGCTAGAACCCAAAATTAGAACGACGACGCGCCGGGAATCCGCGCGGTCATCAGCATCAGCAGCGAAAGCAGCACGATCAAGCCCACGTACTGCGTGAGCACCACATTATCTTCCTCCGCCGGGTAATCGCGGCTGAACAATCGGTAACCGGCGCCCAACGCGATCAGCAGGAGAATGGTCTGGTGCGTGAACGCCCACATCGCCAGCGCCGCGCCACCCGCCATGCCGCGCTGCACGCGCGTGAGCGCGCGAAACCCGCGCCCGCCATCCAATTGCCAGATCGGAATCAGGTTAAACAAATTGAGCCATGCCGCGGTGTGCGCGATGGCGTACCAGACTGGAAGTCCTGTTGTGATGGCGGCAAGCCATGTGACCACTGCCGTACCCAATCCCCAGATCGGGCCGGCCAATCCCACGCGCGCGTCTTCACCCACATTGCCCGGATACTGCTTCATGCGCACGAAGGCGCCCAGAAACGGAATGAACATCGGAGCGCTGGCCGCGATGTTGTACTTGCGCAGCGCCATCACGTGCCCCATTTCGTGGACGTAGATGCACAGCACGAAGCCGAGGGCGAACTTCCATCCGAACATCGACCAATACACGGCGAAAAACGCGACCATGCTGAGGAGTGTGCCGAGCTTAGTCAGGCCCAGCAGCAGAAGCTTGGCTTTGGATAGCGCCACCAATAGGGCCGTGCCGATGGACCCGAACTTTCCGAAGCGCTTCGCTCGCGCGTTTTTCTCCTGCGCCGCGCCGAGCTGCAGGTCGATGTTTTCGATGCGCGCCTGGGTGTCCCGATATTTTTCGGAATCGGGTGGAACCAGTTCGAGCGCCTGCGCCCAGAACTGCCGTGCGCCCCGCCAATCGCCCGCCTGCCCGGCGAGTTTGGCGTGCTGGACCAAGGTCTCGAATTCCTGCTGCTCCGCCAGTGTCATATCTGATCGAACAGATCGCCGAGGCGGATGGACAATCCGGGAATCAGGTCGGACTGAAAGACGCCGTTTTCATCGAGATTCGCGTCGCCGCTTTCGGAGAACAGAAAGGCTCTTCGCGAGTCGATATCCAGAATCCACGCTTCCTTGGTCCCGCACTGGCGGTAGCGGTTCACCTTCTTGATCAGTTTAGGGAAGGTATCGTTCTCCGACACGATCTCGATCGCCAGGTCCGGCACGAAGCGCTGCACGCGCTTTCGCCGATCCAAGAGTTTCACCTTCTCGGGTGCGAAAAACGTCACGTCCGGACCGTGCGCGTTTCCACCGAATTCGTATTCTTGCTCAGTAACCACCTTTCCCAGATTGCGCTCAATGACGTAAGACGCAAGGAGGCGGCCCAGCAGGTCTCGCAGATAGTTGTGATCGAATGTGTTGCCAGACACGTCCACCAACTGTCCGTCCACCAGCTCGTGATAATAGGCTTGCTCGCGCGGAAGCTTTTCGAAATCGTCGATGGTCAGAGGGCTCACCAGCGGCATGACCTTATTTTAGCCCGCGGGGCAGTTCGCACCGGGCTTCAGGCGCGCTTCTGGACGGGTTGGGTAGCCGTGGCTTGCGCGGCGGCGCTCTTTTTTCCGTTCAGATACTCGGACAGCGGAAACGGCGTGGGAGCGCCTTTGTCCATGGCCCGCTGGACCGCTTTCTGGTAGCGGCGCAGGGTCTCGCGCTTCACCGGTTCGCGGAGCTGGCAGGCCTCGATGTCGAGCAGGAGCTCTATCTCCCACGGATGGAAGGTGTTACGATTCATGTTGCCGCGAATCAACTCTTGCATCAAGCGGTTGAAACGGTTCAGCCGCGCCTCGGCGTCCAGGGTCTCCACGAGCATATCTGGTCTTTGTTACCTTATCGGCTGTGGTTCCAGAAAACTTGAATCGGAATCGCTGCCCTGTCCGGGCCTAAAGTGTCCGAGCCTAAAGTGTCCGACCCTAAGTTCGATACCCCGCGCCTGGCGCTGAACCGGATTTACACCAAAACCGGCGACCAAGGGCAAACCCACCTGGCCGGCGGGCAGCGCGTTTCCAAGGACTCGCCGCGCATCGCTTGCTACGGCACCGTCGACGAGCTGAATGCCTTTGTCGGCATGGCCGCGGTCTCGGCCGCCGAATGCCTCCCGGCTTTCCTGCCCATCTTGCGCCGCGTCCAGCACGAGCTGTTCAATCTGGGCTCCATCCTCGCCACGCTGCCCGAAGACGTCCATCCCAAACAGGCCCGCGTCACCGAAGCCGAAATCCGCCAGCTCGAAGTGGAAATTGATCGTGCCAATGCGGATCTCGCTCCTCTGCGCTCCTTCGTTCTGCCGGGCGGAACGCGCCTGAACACGGAGCTGCATGCCTGCCGCACCATCTGCCGCCGCGCCGAACGGCTGACCGTCACGCTGGCGCGCGAGGAATCCGTTCCCCCGGAAGCCATCCAATATCTGAACCGGCTGAGCGACGCGTTCTTTGTCTGGAGCCGTTGGGTGAACCACAGGTTAGGCGTCGCGGAAGTTCTCTGGGAGCCGAACCAGTCGGCTTCCGGTAACAGCTAGCCGCGCAGGAACGCCTAGGAGGTCCGCCGGATATCAGATTTTCCGGCGCGCCGCGCTGGGCTGACCTGACGTGGAACTCCGTCGGAAAATTAACGCTTGCCCGCCAGGGACAGCTATAGTAGAATTACAAACATCTATAGTAGATCGAACATGGCCTTGCCCAAGCTCAGCAAACTGGAACTTCGCATCATGGAAGCACTGTGGAGTCGCGGTGCGCTTTCCATCCGCGAGGTTCAGGAGGCCTTCCCCGAACGCTCGCGGCCCGCGTACACCACCATACAAACCACGGTCTATCGCCTGGAAGATAAAAAGGCGCTGCGGCGCGTCAAAAAGATCGGAAACGCGCACATTTTCGAACCCGTCATCTCGCGGGAGGCGGCGCAGCGGCGATTGATCGACGAGTTGCTGGCCTTGTTCGGCGGGCGCACGCAACCCGTGATGGCGCACCTGATCGAATCGGGCAAGCTGACGTTGCAGGACGTGCGGGAAGCCGAGAAGGCGCTCCAGGAACACGCGCAGGAGGAAAAACGTCCAAAAGGAGAAAGCCCAGAAGGAGCAAAGTAATGATCGCGGCGCTTAGCAATCATCTTTGGCAATCCACCGTGTTCGGTCTCGCGGCCGCGCTGCTCGCTTTCGTTTTGCG
>JASIGB010000808.1:0-8184 GCA_030045355.1 Bryobacteraceae bacterium | reverse complement strand
CACCCTGGCAAAGCCCCGCAGCCAGGTAAAGCCCCGCGGCTTCAGGTCTCCAATGCCGGCGCCGCCTTCCCATAGATCCGCACCACTTCGAGAAGATCGGCCGTATGAATCGGTTTGGCAAGATAGCCATCCGCTCCCGCGGCCAAGCATTTGTCGCGATCGCCCTTCATGGCATGTGCGGTTAAGGCGATGATGGGAACGTGCTCCGAACCGCGCCGTTCGCACTCCCGAATGGCTTGAGTGGCTTCCAAGCCGTCCATTTGCGGCATCTGCACATCCATCAGGACCAGATCGAAACCTTTGCCGGATTGCGTATTCTTCAAGGCCTCGACCGCCTCGCGCCCATCGGAGACAACGGTGACCCGGTGGCCTGCCTTCTCCAACATCCGTTGCACCACGCGCTGGTTCACCAGGTTATCGTCAGCCAGTAGGATATGGGAATGGGCTGCCGGGCGCGGTTTTCGCTTGGCTTGCGCCTGGGGCCGGGCGTTCTCTTCGGCGGTCTCTGAGTAGCCGGGCCGGTTCAGCGCCCTGGCGATCGCATCCTTCAGCTCCTCCCGTCGCACCGGCTTCAGCAGCAAACTGAAAACGCCCAGCCGCCGCGACCGCCCGATATCTCCCGGGCGATCGCCTGAGGTCAGCATGAGAACCTCGGCGTCCACGCCATGGGGCGAGCTTCGCAGTTTCGCCGCCAGTTCGAATCCGTCCATTTCGGGCATATGCACGTCGGTGATGACGAGCGGGAAGGGATGCCGTGCCTCCCGGGCCCGTCTCATCAGAGCGATCGCCTCCGCGCCGCTGGCCGCAGCCACCGGCTTCAGTCCCCAGCGCCACAGAACCTCGGTCAGAATCCGGCGATTAGTGGCGTTATCATCCACTACCAGAACCCCCACCCCTCCCGGAAATCGCCTTTCGCCGGCGGCTTCCGGTTGCGCCACGGCGCCAAAGCGCGCGGTGAAATGGAAGGTGCTCCCGGAGCCCAGCCCGCTCTCCACCCAAATCCGGCCTTGCATCGCCTCCACCAGGCGCGCCGATATCGTGAGGCCCAATCCGGTTCCGCCGAACCGTCGCGTCATGGAGCCGTCGGCCTGTGAAAACGCGTCGAAGATCAGTTTTTGCTTTTCTGTCGCGATCCCGATGCCGGTATCTCGAATGACGAAATGCAAGTCCACTTGTTCGGCGGCGAGCGCTTCCACGGAAACTTCCATAGCCACCTCGCCGGCGGGCGTGAACTTGATGGCGTTGCCGAGCAGATTCACCAGAATCTGACGAAGGCGCCCCTGGTCGCCAATGACGTACTCGGGCACGTCCGCTTTCCAATCGCACAGCAGCTCGATCGCCTTTTCATGAGCTCGCACCGCCAGAGCGCGCACAGTTTCCTCCAGGCTGTGGTGCAAATCGAAACAGATCGGATCCAGCTCCAGCCGCCCGGCCTCGATTTTCGAGAAATCCAGAATATCGTTGATGATGGTCAGCAGCGAGTCCGCCGAAAGCTTCACCGTGGTGACATAATCCCGCTGTTCCTCGGTGAGAGAGGTGTCCAGGAGCAGGTCCGTCATGCCGATCACCCCGTTTATCGGGGTGCGGATTTCATGGCTCATGTTGGCCAGGAATTCGCTCTTGGCGCGGCTGGCGGCCTCGGCCTTCTCCTTGGCCGCGGATAAAGCGGCGTTGGCGGCCACCAATTCGACGGTACGTGCAGCGACGTCCTGCTCCAGGCGCTCGCGATGCCCGCGCAACTGCCGGTCTCTTTCCTGAATTTCCGCCAGCATGCCGTTGAACGTGTCGGTAAGCTGGCCCAGGTCGTCATCGGCGGTCTTCACGGCGCGCACGGAGAAGTCCTTGCGCGCGGAAACCGCCTTGGCGGTGCGCGACAGCCGCGCGATGGGATGGGAAATCACGTTTTGCAGCTTGGCGGAAAACAGGAACGCCACCGCGAGTGCGGCAATCCAAGTGGCCATGACGATGAGCTCGAACTCGCTTAGCTTGGAGTCGACGTCGCTCAGATCCGATTCCAGCTCGATGCGGCCGATCGCCTGCTGATCCAGCAGGATGCGCTGGGCCAGGCGCAGGCGTTCCTGACCGGGTGGGCCGTTCCGGGGATCGCGCTGATAACGGGCGAGTATTTTGCCGTCCGCCGAATACAGCGTCGCGGTGACGATGGAACGCTTCTCTCTCAGCGCGGAAAGCAATTCCTCGGCGGCTTTCCGGTCGGCGAAGGTCAGGGCCGCGGTGCTGTTGTCCGCCGTAATATCGGCCAGCACGCCAAGGTCCCGCCGCAGGGAATCGCGCAGGGTGTAGTCGTGATATAGAAGGATCGCCCCGCAGGCCACCAGCAGCGCGGCGCCCACCGTCAGCATCACGATCGCCTGCAGCTTCTGGCGGATCGGCAGATCGCGGTAACGGGTCTTCCAGTTCACAGGGCAGTTCATAGAGCAATTGACCGGGAAGTTCACCGCGGATTCTCCGTTTTCACGATTTGCGCCAGGCTGAGAAGTTTGGAGCTGATGCGCAGCTGCGCGTGCTCGGCGGCGTCTACATTAATCTCGAACCGCACGCGGTCGCCGTCCAGTTTGAAATTGATGATCCCGCCCTCGGCGGCGAAACCTTGCATTTCGCCCACGGTCAGAATTCCGGCGGGCTTGAGACCCCGCGCGAGCGAATGAAAGCGTTGTCCGTCTTCCGAGCTGACAAACAGGATCTGGCAGGCGCCGGCTTGCTGGGCGTTCGAGACCTGGCGGAACGCAACGCCGCGCCCGTCGATGGTTTTTCCTCGAATCACGTCCTCCAGGCTCGTTCCAAACGGATTGTGACCCAATACGCACACCAGGATGGGATCCCTGGGCGTCTTGAATTCCTCCCGAGGCCACTCCACGAACTTGGCGAAATTGTAGAGAAACGCGGCCTTCACCTGGTATTCGTCCACGGCTTGCCCGAGCAGTCCGGCCGCCGCCAGAGCGGTGGCGCAAACCACAGGGATCAACGGAATTGCCATATGCGCGCGCCAATGCAAATTCAACTCCGCCGATTCAGAAGCGCCACGTCACCTTCCCAAACACGCTTCGTTCCACCAGGGTGTGGTGCACCGGGTAATACAAATCGGCGAATTCGGCATGCCGGGGCGACAAAAGATTCTGCCCTACCAGGCTCAATTCCACGTTTTCTCCGGCCCGCCAACCCACGCGGCTGTCCAGACGCGCGTAAGCGGGAATGTTCCCGGCCGGGAGTTTGTCCACGTATTCGAGGGTGCTGTCCCATTCCAGGTGACGCGGCAGATCGAGCTCGGATCGGATTTGAAACTGGTGATCCGGAGAGACACCCGGAACTGTGTTGATCGTATCCGCATTGCCTCGAAGATTCATGTGAAAATACGAGTACCCGGGGCCGATCCGCCATCGATTAGTTACATTCCAGCTCCCGGACAATTCCGCTCCATAGGTCAGGGCGCCGTCCAGGTTGACGAACATTTCCGGGATCACCACATACGGAACCCCATTCTGCATGGCGATGTAGGTCGGCTGCGGCGCGAGGGATTCCAGGTCGCGGTACAGTCCAGCGAAGCCGGCAACATCGAGCGATACTTTCTTGGCCGGCTCAACCCGATAGCCGAGTTCCAAATCCCGCAGGGTTTCGTCTCGAATGTTTGGGTTCCCTACGGTTTGGATGACTCCGAAAGTGGGACCCAGCGGAACGCTCGCGACGTCCGTCTCGAGACCTACATCGATCGCACTCGGTTGGCGAATCGCGCGGGCAGCGGACAACCAAAGCGTCTGCCGGGAGGCTGCTGTCCAGACCAGTTGCGCGCTCGGCTCATATTCGAACCCGGTAAAACTGTTGTGTTCGAGCTTCGATCCGATGATGAACGATAACGAATTGGTAAGCTTCAGCTCGTCCTGAAGGAAGCCGCTCATCAAATGATCCATGCGGTGGGCCGGTACGATGGTGACCGCGTAGCCGGTGTCGTAGTGCAAATTCATGACCCGCGCGCCCAGCCCCCAGACGATATCGTTGCGCTGCCCGGCATGGACGTGATGTTGAAAATCGAGGTCCACCGTGTTCTGGTCGTTGGAGAATCCCTGGTCCAGCCGGCCGGAATCACGGTCGTACAGTTGCAGCGACATTTCCGATCCGTTGGCGAGCGTGTGCGTCCAGCGGGCCAGAACATCCGCCACCGTGCTCCGGATGGCGTTGTCGTAGGTTTCCAGCTGTGGCAGAGCATTGTAAAACATCGTCGTCAACGTTTGACTCTCGTCCGCCTTGAGGAAATCCCCCTCCACGGTCAGGCCGTCCTGCGGCGATACATCCCAATCCGAACGAAAACCGGCATGTCCGCCCTGCCATCCGTCCGCCGCTTGTTGGCCGCCCGGAAACACCGCGTTTGCGACGTCGAAATATTTTGCGAAAATTCGGTAGGAACCTTCCGGGCCCATGTTGCCGCCGTACTGCACCAGACCCTGCGCCTGGTCCTCGTTTCCAGCCCCCGCCGCAATCAGCCCGCCGCGCGTGACCGAGGCCTTTTTGGTAATAATGTTGATCACGCCGTTCACCGCGTTGGCGCCCCAGATCGTGCCTCCGGGCCCGCGAATGATCTCGATGCGGTCGATGTCTTCGAGCGGAACGTCCACCATGTCCCAGAACACTCCCGTGACCGTGGGGTCGTAGACCGAAATGCCGTCCACCAGCACCAGCACCTTGTTGGCATGCTGATCGCTGAATCCGCGGATGCTGATCGCCCACCGGTTGGCGTCCACGCGCGCCACGTCCACCCCGGGCGCCAGCCGCAGCAGGTCTGGAATGTTCGTGGCGCCCGAGCGGCGGATGTCTTCCTGCGTGATCACGAACACCGCCGCCGGGACCTTGGACAGCTTTTGTTCCTTTTTCGAGACCGTAGTGACCGGGATATTCATCAAGTCTTCTAGGCTGGCCTGCGAAAGATCGAAAGATCCCGAGGACTGGCCCCAAGCCGTCCCAGCGGCTACCGCGGTCACGATGATCAGGCGCGACACAGACATCTGATGGCCATATCGGCCGGCGGCTGGGCAAATTGAACTAGGTTGCCGTGGAAGTCGAAGTTGCCGCTAGCGGTCCGCGGAGTGCTTGAACCGCTGCACGAAGACACGATTCAGCCCGGCTACCTGCGTACGCGGCCAAGACTCTTCCGGTGGTGGACGAGCACCTGAAGCTGGCGCATCAGGATGCGGTTCCGATTGGCGCGACTTCGCGGCACTAACCAGTACCGTTTCGATCAGCGAAATTGCCGCTTGTAAATCAACGTGACGCTGAAGATCCCGTTGTAATCGCGCAAGGCCTGCGCGGACCATTGCGGTGTGAAAGTCCAGAGAGCTTGAATGGTCTCTGCATTCGCTGTGTTTAGCCCAGTCACATAGGTAAACGTGAGGTTGTTGGAGATCTGTTGCTGCAGGCTCAACTGCGTCTCGGGAAGCTGCGAGCCGGCGGCGAAGGTCGGATTGATTTTGAGCTGTGTAACGCCGAAGACGCGCTGGAGCTGGTTGGCGACCGGATTGGCGAGGGCTTGTCCCACGATGGCCGATTCGCCCATCTGCTGGAAACTTTGCGCCGGGAGCGCCGGCTGATTGGCGAGCAGCGTGGGGTCGGTGGTGGGAGTCGCGCCGGTGGCGAGCAGATTGACGATTTGCTGGAACGCCAGAGGCGGATCGGAGGTGTAGCTCAGTTTCATGTTGTCGATGGGACCGGTCACTTTCAGGACTACGGTAACCCCCTGGGTCGCGGTTTGCAGGCTCAGGTCGAGAACCGGATCGATGCGGACCGGGTTGTAAAACGAGATCGTGCCGGTGTTCACGGTATAAGTGGAACCGAAGAAGAGCAGCTTGCCCTCGGTGATCTGCACGCGGCCCAGTATGCCCGGATTAGCCGCGGTTCCGCGAATCCGCAGATCAGAGGAGAGCTGGAGGTTTTGCGCCAGGGTAGACTGCACGCCCAGAGCGCTCGAACTACGCACGCGAATATCCAGGCGCATGTTTTCGAGCAGCGGCGAGGGCGCCGAAGGGGCCTGCACCGGCGGCGCGGCCAAGCTCAACAGCGATCCCAGGTCCGTTCGCGACGCATAGGAAATGTCGTCGATGGTGACGGTGCCGGAGATGGAACTATTCGCTGTGGTACCGGCTAGTGCCGCCTTGGCCGAGACCACGATTCCCAGGCCTTCCTGGGGCATGATGCGCACGCGCGACGCGTTGGCCTCGAGATTAAATCGCAACTGGCCGCTGTAGGTGGCCGAACCGGTGACGCTCACCTGCCCGCCGCCCGACTGTGCGGTCAGGTTTCGAACGACGGCGCTGTTTCCACTGAGGGCGACCACCCCGTTGGCGTTCCAGACGCCGTTGGGCCACGTGCTGCTATCGAACGAAGCGTTGTGCAGCTCCACCTGACCGGTTAGTCGCGGATTGGAGACCGCGCCGCGCACTCCGGCCGCGAGCACGATGCTGCCCGAAGAAGTGACGCCGTGTTCCAGTTGCTGCAGGATCGCGAGATTCACATGGCCGTTGAGCGCGACATCCATGCCTTGTCCGTTGAAGGGGACCGTGCCGGATGCCTGGAAGTCCGTTTGTGGCCCAGTCAGATGCGCGCTGTCTATTTTGAGCGCTCCCCGATTCACCGTCGCGGCGATCGGGCCTTGGTTTTGAAGCACCAGGTGGGTCGCGTTGTGAAAGAAAGAAGGCGCTCCGCTCAGTTGGAACCGCGTGATCTGCAAGGAGCCGGTGACTTGTTGTGGGTTGGCAAGCGGCCCGCTGAGCGACAGCTGGCCGTCCGCGGCCGCATCAATGTTTTGCCCCTCATTCCCGGCGGAGCTAATCAGCGGCCGAAGGCGCGCCCAACTGATGTTCCGCAGGTTCAGTTGTACGTCGGCCGGATAATCGGCCGCGAGTTGCACATTCCCATGCCCTTCGATGGATGCGCCCGCCACATTGGAAGCGAGCGTGAGATTTGCCCGGCCGCCGGAGGTGTTGGCCGCGAGCGAAAGGTCGCCCAGATTCTTGCCGTCCATCGCCAAACCGCTGGCTTTGACATTGACGCTCACATCCCGCAGCTCAACGCGCGGCTGGGCCGGCTGTACTTGAGCGGCAGCCGTCAGATTCGTTTCGAGGCTTCCGCCGAGGCCGGGCCGCTCCCGCTGGAGGGTTTTGAGGGCCGCGAGATCGAGCCGGCTGGTGTTCAGCCGGAGTTGCAGATTTCCGGAATCGAAATTGCCCGCCGGGTGATCGTACGTCGCGCTCAAGTCTAAACGATTGGATCCGGAGACCAGCTCCAGTTCCGGCACGTCCACGCTTCGCGGCCCGAGGTTCACGCGCGTATGGGCGCGCGTAACGGAGTCGTCGTATATGGTTCCATTCGTGAGTGTCAGATCCGCGCTCGCTTGCGGGTTGGCGAGGGTGCCGCTGAAGTTAGCCGAACCCGATAGAATTCCTTTGACGCGAATGTCGCTGCGATTTGCCACAGCAAGAACACGCTGGACGGGCAGATCGGTGAGTTGGGCGCTCGCGGTGGTGGGATAGTCGCGGACCAGCGCGGTGTTGCCGCTGACGCGAATGTTGGAGCCGGCGAAATTGGATACGAGGCTATAGTTCACGCTCCCGGCGCGAGTGGCGGCGTTTGCCGTTAGGTCACCGTAATTTTGGCCGCGCCACTTGAGGCCGCGCACGGAGGCGTTGCCGTTGACGCTCGCGAGCTGAAAGGCGCCGGAAATACTTCCGGAGACATTCGCATTGATCTGTATGATGCCGGCGGTGTTGGGCTGTTCTTTTTGGAGCGCCCCGAGCTGCGCCAAATCGATCCGCCTGCTCTGCACGGACGCGCTCAGTTGGCCCGTGCTGAAGCTGTCGCGCGGATGCCGGTATTCGGCGGTCAGATTCACGCGTGCCCGGCCGAGCTGGACAAAAGCCGTTGGCACGGTCACGAGCTGATCGGTCAAATTCACTTGCGCTTCGGCGCCGTCGAAGGCGTGGCCCTGGATGGTTCCATTCGCCGCCACCAGCGAGGCGGCTCCTTGGGGATTACCAAACGTGCCGTAAATGGAGGCGTTGGCGCTAAGCTGGCCCGAGTCGCCGCTCCCAGCTTCGCCGGCCAGCGCCAGGAGATCTGCCAGGTCGGCATTCTGCACGGAGGCGTTCACCTGGAGCGCAGAACTTGGAAGCGGCTTCCAGTCGC
>JASIGB010000807.1:0-12270 GCA_030045355.1 Bryobacteraceae bacterium | reverse complement strand
TGATCCCGACGGCGCCCTTGGGCGACACCGCGTCTTCGCGATAGCCGGACTCCGCCCGCGCGATGCTGTGGACGATGGCCGGAGGCAGGCCAACACGCTGGGCGGCCTGCGTGACCAGTTCTCGCGGACTAAGGTTTGGCTGCGCGGGCTGCGGCGCGGAGATGGGGGGCGCGGGCGCCGGAGGAACGTAATCCTCCTTCACAAAAGCTGTCACGGCGCCGGCAGGCAGTTCGATCACACCGCCGCTGGTTTCCAGGCGCACGACCGCGCCGTCCACCGTGTGGCTGTCGGCATGGATGCGGAAGCCGTTCGAGAGCACGGCGTATTCGCCGGCCTGCGCCGCGAGCGCAACGGCCACCAAACAGAGGAATATCTTCATCGGGCGGAGAGCCACTCACCCATTCTGACGCATTTAGGCCCCGGTGCGTGGACGCCAGTATTCTCCCGATCGCGAACCAGCCCAAAAGCCCGGGCACCTAAGGGAAACACAGGGGAGCATTTCGGAGGAACGCCCGGCGGCTTTAGGCTGAATGTTTCCTTAAACTTCCATTCGTGACGTGTTACCGTCGTGTTTTCGTCGTCTCCTGTTGTTTTTTCGTCACCCTGGCCGCGACCGCGCAAGTTCCCTGGCGGATGAACTTCACGGGCCCGGAGCCCGAAGGCGGGCTAGCCCGCGATATGCTGGCGGCCCACAATGAGGTCCGGCAGCGCGCCGAGGTGCCGCCGCTCACCTGGTCCGACAGTCTGGCGGCCGTAGCGCAGGATTGGGCCAATCATCTGCTTCATCAGGGACAGTTCTACCATCGGCCGCGGGCGGTCTACGGCGAAAATCTGCTGGAGATTAACGGCTCGCGTGCACTGCCGGCCGAAGTGGTCGCGATCTGGGCGGGAGAAGCGAGCAACTACAGCTACGGCTCGAACACCTGCCATGGCATGTGCGGCCATTACACGCAGCTCGTGTGGAGCTCGACGCGCGAAGTAGGTTGCGCGGTCGCGCACGATGCCATGCGCGAGGTTTGGGTGTGCAATTACAACCCGCCCGGGAACTGGGTGGGCGAACGGCCGTACTGAGCGACGCTTATTGATCGCGCACGCATATAAGGACCCATAACCGGGCGGTCGTCTACTGTAGCAAACTCAAAACCAGCTCGTCGATCGCTTTGGTTACGCCCGGGCTCGGTTCTTCGAAATGATTCACCAGCAGCGAGAACGCCACACGGCCGTTGGCGGGAGTGTCGGCGTAGCCGGACATGGCCTTGACGTGATCGAGCGTGCCGGTCTTGGCGTGAATCGCGCTCGCGCCCGGATGACCGGCGAAACGGCCGCGCAGCGTTCCGTCCTCCCCGCCGATGGGCAGCAGGCTCAGCCACTCGTCGCGCCGCGGCGACTGATCCATATAAGCCAGGAGCTTCGTGATCGCCGTGGGCGAGACCAAGGTGCGAGGCGAAAGCCCGGAGCCGTCGGTGAACTGGTATTCGTCGTTCGAAACGCCGATCCCGGAGAGGAATTCGTCCATCAAGTCGAGGCCGGCTTCGCGGCTGCCGGCTTCATGGATACCAGGCTGGCCCGATGCCGCCGCGACTTCGCGCAACAGGATTTCGGCGTGCAGATTTTGGCTGACTTTGTCCACCACCTGGAGAAGCTGGATCAGCGGCGGCGATGAATGCCCGGCGAGCAAGACTTTCGGCGGGTGCGAGGGCTCGTCGGCCTCATCGGGGAAACGATGCCGCGCCACCGCATCGCCGCGAATCGAAATCCCACGCCGCAGCAGCGCGTCGCGTAAAACCTCGGCCGCATAGAGTGCCGGATCGCCGATCGCGAGCTCCTGCACGTATCCCGTGTCAGCTTTCGGGATCACGCCCCACAGGTGCAGCTCGCGGCCGGAAGCGCTGCGATAGAACCGGACCTTGCGGATGCCATGTTCGAGGGTGATGACGCGATTATCGATGGCGAAATTCTCGAAAGGCGGCGAAAGCGTGATCCGTGCCAGGTCGCCCGTGCGCGCGGCAGGCCGAAGAGTGAGCAGGAATGTGTTGTCGTCGAGGATCAGAGCGCTGACGGGCGCGCCGTACTCGCGTGAAGCGCTGTCGGATGACCACGGACCGGGCTGCGGCTCGAAAACATAGCGCGTATCGTCGCCAACGATGTCGCCCTCGACGCGCTTCAAACCTCGCGCGGCGAGCTGATCGGCCAATTCTTCCATGGCGCGGAAGGTATAAATTTCGCCTGCCGGCGCGTGATTGCGGTAAGGATATTCACGGCCGGATAAGCTCGGATCGCCGCCGCCGATGAGCTCCAGATCGCCAGGCAACGTGCCGTTGGCATCGATCGGAACTTCGGCGCCGATTTGAGTGGTCAGGCGATAATCGTCGCCTAACTTCGTGAGCGCCAGCGCCGTGGTGAACAGCTTCATGTTGGACGCGGGCACGAACAGGCGGGCGGCATTACGCGCGTACAGCACGCGGCCGTCGCTCAGGCGCACCACCCGCATTCCGACGAAGGCGTGGGCGAGAGCGGGAGAGGAGTCGAGCATTTTGTCAAGACGTTCGGTCAGATCCGCAGCCGCTGCGGGCACCATCGCGGCGAGAACGCACAATAAGAGGGGCTTCACGGTTCGACTCGCGGAATCTGCGACAGGCTGCTCAGCTTGGCTTCGAGCATAATCAGCAGCGCCAGCAGAAACACCAGAAATGTGCCGAGCAGCGGAAGCGTCATCACAGCCTGAATTCCCCAGGCTTCGGCGAAATAGCCGAGCAGCCACGGCGCGAGGAAACCGCCCGTCATCGCGAGTGAAAAAAGACCGTTATAGAAACCCGGATGGTAATAGGGGAAGCGGTGGGCGATCTTCTGCACCACCAGCGGATAGATGGACGCGAACCCGGCGCCGACGAACAGAATGCCCATCACCGCGCCGAACCGATTGTTGGTGGAGGCCAGCACGATCATCCCCAGCAGCGCCGAGATGATCGATCCGATGAACAGCCCGGCGCGATTGGCGCGCTTCAGTACAAACTGCGACAGGATGCGGCCTACGAGAAGCGACGCCCAGTACAGAGCCAGCAGGAGCAGAGCGCCGTTGGGACTGATGCCGAGCCTGCGAATCAGGAACAGCGGCAGCCATCCGGCCATGGACCATTCGTTGCCGAATTGGAAAAACAGCAGAAGGCTGAACAGCACCGCGCCGGGATTGCGGAAATCGCGCAGAACCTGAGCCAGAGGAAGCGATTCAAACGCGGGATTGCGGGCATACTTGCCTTTGTGGCACACGATCGCGTAGAGGCCGGGCAACACGGCGAACAAGATCAGAATGCTCGGAACGGTGTAGACATAGTAGGTGCCGGCGACCAATAAAGCGGTCAGCAGGCTGCCCATGCCGAAGAGCAGGCCCGCGAAGTTCACCGTGGCCGCGCGATCGGCGCGATAGATGGGCGAGATGGCATGGAAGACGGCGGCGTTGAGCAGTCCCGTGGCGAATCCGATCGCCAGCACGCCCGCCAGCCGCCATGTCGCGGGCTCCGGCGGCGAAGAGAGCGCCAGAAACAGAAACGCGCCGCAAGCCAGAAGATTGGCCAGAATGAAGACGAATTTCAGTCCGCGCCGGGGAAGCAGATAGTGAGCGGCCGCAACTGACAGCACCAGCCCGCAAGCCAGGCTGAGAAAGTAATCGCCGGCTTCCGTGAAGCCCGGGCGAAGGTGATATCCCCAGGAAGGCAATATCGCGCCCAGGAACGACATCAACATCCCCGACACCAGGAATGCAGCCATGGAGCGCCAGGCGTCCCGCGCTACTGAATCGTCCGGGTCAAGCTGCAACTGTGCGGCGCTCGACATCATCGGCTATTGTACTGCCTGTTACCGATTCCCGTAGACTATCCGGCGTGGAGCTTCCAGAAGTGGGATGGGAACGCTGCGCAGGGAACGGGTTATCAGCTACTTAACACGTCGCACGTAGCGTGGCTCGCGAATTGCACCTAGAGATGTAAGTAGGGTTAATCTTCCAAGGCTACGGGAGTTGCCTCTGGTTTTCGTCGATGCCCCGCAGGAATGCGGGGCATTTTTCTTTTTTCTAAACCGTCTGTATATGGTAGATAGAGCGACTGCTCGTCTCTACATCTTGTGTGCCGCAAGAAACCGTTTGACAGGCTTCGCTTCCGGATCTTATGATGGTTTCATCACTGAGAAAGGAGGTGGTCCAGTCTAACATGGGTTTATGTAGTGACTGTAGCTTTAATTCCACGCGCGAGGTGGCCGACTGTTAAAGTCGAGCTCTGAACGTTCAGGTTTCGTTCAGTGACGAAGCCGCTGTTCCTGTGGACCGGCCGCTTCCCTGCGCGATACTAAAGTAATCCTGGGATTAGCCTAGGCTACCTGCCCCCGCAACGCCTGCTACGGTGCTGCGGGGGTTTGTATTTTGGCGTTAGCCCCGAGACGTTGCTTGACGGCTGCGGTACACTGAAGATTCGGAAGGATTCCCGTACAGAAATGAAAGAGAAGATTCACCCCGCTTACGAAGAGATCAACGTCATTTGCGCTTGTGGGAGCACGTTCAGGACGCGTTCCACGCACAAGGGCGACATCCGCGTGGAAATTTGCTCCAGTTGCCATCCGTTCTTTACTGGACGTCAGAAGCTGGTGGACACCGAAGGCCGCGTCGACCGTTTCCAGAAGAGGATTGCGAAATCGAAAGATCTGAAGGAAAAGAAGAGCGCCAAACAGCCAGTGGCCGCCCGCTAGATTCCCAACCGTGGCTTAGCGCTGCTTCTGCTGTTCTTCCTGCTGCCTTTGTACGCGTTCGGCGTGCAGTTTCTCGTATTTGGGGAGCTGCTCCGGGCTGAGCATCATTTTGACTTTCTCGATGTGCTCATCGCGGATCTGCCGGATTTCGTGGTTTTCCCGCTCGCGGGCCTGACGGAAGCGCATCAAGGTATCGTCCATGATGGCGCTTAACTGCTTCACCTGGTCCTCAGTCAAATCCAGCCGCGCCTTGCTTTCATCCATGTACTGCTTGCGCCAATCACCCGGCGGAGGTTGTGGGTTGACGCTGCGCGCCACCGGCGGGTTGTAGGTGCGATATCCGAGCGCACCTACCACAGAGCCGCACACGAAGACCAGCAGCAGGTAGAAAGCGATCGGTAGGCTCTTACGGGTCATCTTCCGTTAAGACTCATTTTCCGTCGGGTTCAGTGTAATCGATGCGAATGCCGACCGCGGAAAGATTCTCGGTGGGATTGGCGCTGGCCAGCACGTCCACATAGTTGCCGGTCACCACCTGCTGCTTAGCGGCGGGGACCTGCAGGACGATGCCCAGCAGCAGGCAGATCGCAGCCGAGGCCACGACGAAGGCTTGCGTCAGCTTCTTTAAGCGCACGAGGAAGAACTGCCGCGCTTCGATCTTGCGCCACAG
Organism: Bryobacteraceae bacterium; assembly: GCA_030045355.1. Lineage (GTDB taxonomy): Bacteria > Acidobacteriota > Terriglobia > Bryobacterales > Bryobacteraceae > Palsa-89. Next base: position 6,866 of record JASIGB010000807.1, on the reverse strand, counting down.
TTCGGGCATGAAATTGGCGCTCGCCTCCGGATCCGGCACGGCGGTGCGATATTGTTCGAACAGATGATCTAGCTGTCTATTCTCTTCCATGCGCGTCTCGGCGCCTCCTCGTCCTCACGAAATATTCTACCCCTAAGTTACTCGCCTGTTTTGCCACCACCCGGGTCTGTTTTTCCGCCGCCTGGCTTGCGCGCCGCGTGATAGGCATTCAACACCCTCTGCCGGGCCCGGAAAAGCCGGACCTTTAGAGCATTCTCATTTACCGAATAGATCTTTTCAAGCTCTTTCAGCGATAAGCCTTCCACTTCTTTCAGCGTCAGAAGAATTCGATCTTGCTCGGAAACCGACTGCAGAAGCGATTCCACTAACTCCTTTACCTGCTTTTGACGCTGCTCCTCGCCGGAAACTTTCCCGCCCGCAGCGGCATCAGCCATCATCACCTGCTGCTCGCTCAGGTCCGACATGCGCGCTTCGTTGCGCCGGCGCTGCTTTCGCAGATAATCATACGAAGCATTCACCGTGAGCCGGTAGAGCCAGGGCTCAAAAACCTCCGGCGTCCTGAGCTGATCCAGCGAATAATAGAGCCTGAGAAAAACCTCCTGAGCTACGTCCTCTACGTCTTCCGGCCGCCCGATCAGCCGGGCGATAGTACCTAAAATCCGCTTCCTGTATGCAACTACCACCTGGTTGAACGCCGAATCATCGCCCTTTTGGGCTTTTTGGATGAGTTCGAAGTCGACCAGCATGCAGGCCCTAGAAATACCATACGCCTGCTCGCTTTCTTAGGCGTCCTGGCAAATTGTTAGGTTACAAGGGCTTGGGACCGAAAGCAAAGACTTTTGGGCTGAATACCAGGGAGGTTTCGGCCACTTCCGGTAGCCGGTGAAGACAGGCGTGGTAAATCAGCGCGCGGCTGGAACGGGTGGGGCGGATAGGACGAGACCCCAACCGCCGATCGCTCGTTGCCATCAGGTCAGAAGGCAAGCCACATCGACGCTTCAGGCTGGCCAAACGGCTAAAGGCCGATGCACTCATCCGTGGCGTTATTGACAAATTCCTTAATTCTGCGATGATAGAACTATGGAAGCATCGAAATTAAAGCTGGCCGGCGAAGCGGACCGGACGGCCACCTATGCCGACATGTTCGCCGCCCTCGGGGCCGAGCCGCGTCTGCGAATTTTGCGTGTACTTTTAGCCGCGCACCCCGACGGAATGGTGGTCGGCGAGATTCAGAACGAGCTCGGCATCACACCGTCTACTCTCTCGCACCACCTCGAAAAGCTCAAGAATGAGGATCTCATCAGCGTGCGCCGGGAAAGTACGTTTCTGCGATACACCGCGAACACCGCCGCGCTGGAAGAGCTGCTCGGGTTCCTGTACGCGGAGTGTTGCACCCGCAATAAAGCGATCAAGCCAACCAAAATCACGCAGCTCTGCAGATAGGAGGAGGCATGGCGATCAAAACGAAGGTGCTGTTTCTTTGTACCGAGAATTCCTGCCGGACCCAGATGGCAGAAGCATTTCTGCGACAGATGACCGGCGATGAGTTCGAGATCGTCAGCGCAGGAGCGGAGGCGGGCCGGTTGGACCCGGAAGCTGTCAGTGCCATGCGCGAAGTAGGCATCGACATCTCGTCGGCGAGCGCCAAGGCCGTCGATCCGTATCTCCGGCAAAGGTTTCATTACGTGATAACGCTGTGCGATCGCGAGAAAGAGCGGACATGCCCCATATTTCCCGGTGCGATCTGGAGGCAAAAGTGGACGATTGAGAGCCCCGCCGCCATGAAGGCCGCGGGCCTTGATCACGCATTCGCTGTGCGTCGCGTTCGCGATGAGATCCATCGCCGCGTCGCTGAATTCATCGAGAAACACCAGCATCCGAAATCGCCGGAGGGGAAATCAGCATGGAACTGAAGGAAACAGTACGGGAGAAGTACGGCGAGGCGGCGCGGCGCGTCAAATCCGTCGGCAGTTCCTGCTGTGGAGCGGCGCCAAGTTCGCTCGGCTGCGTGGATCCGATCACGTCGAATCTCTATGATCCGAGCGATACCAGCCAGCTTCCAGAAGAGGCGGTACTGGCGTCTCTGGGCTGTGGGAATCCCACCACCCTGGCCGAATTGAAGCCGGGCGAGACGGTCCTTGATCTCGGGTCCGGCGGCGGCATTGATGTCCTGCTCTCGGCCAAACGCATAGGGCCGTCAGGCAAGGCTTATGGTCTGGACATGACCGATGAGATGCTCGCACTCGCGCGCGAGAATCAGCGCAAAGCGGGCGTGGAAAACGTTGAGTTTCTCAAGGGCGAGATCGAGAACATTCCTCTGCCGGACAAATCGGTGGATGTCGTCATTTCCAATTGTGTGATCAACCTTTCGGGCGACAAGAACCGCGCGATTCGCGAAGCTTTCCGCGTGTTAAAGCCGGGCGGGCGGTTGGCTGTCTCCGATGTTGTGGCGCGCGGAGAAGTGCCCGCCGAGGCGCGGCAAAGTATGTTGCTTTGGATCGGCTGCATTGCAGGCGCGCTGGAAGAGTACGAATACGTGCGGGCTTTGGCGCGGGCCGGCTTCGATTCAATCGACGTGGAGCCAACCCGTATCTACAACATCGAAAACGCGCGGGCATTTCTCGCGGGCGAGGGCATCAACGTAGACGCGATTGCGCCTCAATTGGACGGAAAGTTTATGAGTGCGTTCATCCGCGCTACGAAGCCCGCGGGGTGTTGCGCACCCGGCTGTTGCGCTTAAGGGGCGGTATCGTGTCTGAGACTACACTGGCCATACCTCGCCCTCGGGCCTCCGGCGGTCTCGGCCGCTTCGAACGCTATCTCTCGGTCTGGGTTGCCCTATGCATGATTGCCGGCGTGCTCCTGGGTAGAGCGTTGCCCGCGGCAACATCTGCACTCCGTAGCGTCGAGTTCAGCAAGGGCAGTCAGATCAATCTCCCCACCGCCGTGTTGATTTGGCTGATGATCACTCCCATGATGATGAAGGTCGATTTTGGAGCCATCCGCAATGTTGGCCGTAAACCGGCCGGGTTGTGCGTGACCTTATTCGTTAACTGGGTCGTGAAGCCTTTCTCGATGGCGGCTCTGGCGTGGCTATTTTTTCGGATGGTTTTTGCTGCATTCCTCACGCCGGCCGAAGCGAGTCAATACATTGCCGGATGCATCATCCTAGCCGCCGCTCCGTGTACGGCGATGGTCTTCGTTTGGAGCCATCTGACGAAGGGCGATCCCGCCTACACCCTGGTCCAGGTCTCTGTAAATGACCTGATCATGCTCGTGCTATTCGTTCCCATCGTACAGTTCCTCGTGAACGGTGCGTCCTCGCTTACCGTGCCGTTTGCGGTTCTTCTTACGTCGGTTATCGTCTTTATCGTTGTACCGTTGGCGGCGGGCACAATCTTGCGAGCGGTGCTAATTGGGAAATATGGGCGCGGCTGGTTCGAACAAACCTTGCTTCCCAAGTTTGCGCCGGTCACCATTTTCGCGCTGCTCGCAACGCTCGTTCTCATATTCGCGTTCCAGGCGGACAACATCACAAGCCGGTTTTTTCACGTGGTGCTGATCGCCATTCCAATCACCTTGCAGGTATACCTGAATTCGGGACTGGCGTATGGTCTGATGCGCCTGCTCAAGGTAGAGCACTCCGTGGCCGCGCCTGGCGCGCTGATCGGTGCTTCGAATTTCTTTGAGTTGGCTGTTGCAACAGCGATCGCGCTCTTCGGACCGGAGTCTGGAGCGGCGCTCGCGACAGTGGTCGGCGTGTTGGTCGAGGTTCCCGTTATGCTGTCGGTTTGTACGGCGTGCAATCGCACCCGTCATTGGTTCCCGTCGTCGTCCGCCACGTCGTAGAGCGCGCCATATGCGTTTCTTAATCATCGGTGGGAGTGATGCCGGCATTAGCGCCGCTCTGAGGGCGCGCGAACTCGCCCCGGATGTCGAGGTGAGCGTAGTGCTCGCAGACGCATTTCCAAACTTCAGCATCTGTGGACTCCCGTTCTTCCTAAGCGGGGAAATGCCGGACTGGCGCGACCTGGCTCATCGGACCGAATTCGGGGGAATCGAACTGCTGACCATTAGTTCGGCAAGAAGCATTTGTTTCAGAGATCGTACGGTCGAGATCGTTGGGCCTCGCGGCCCCCGGGCCTTACGTTATGACCGGCTGTTGATCGCCACCGGCGCTCGTCCGGCCATGCCTCCCGTCAGCGGTCTGGATCTCAACCTTCCTTTAGGGACCACATCACACAAGCCAGGACGCGTGGCCGGCGAAAACGCAGTGGGCGGGGATCGTCAGTTGGCGGGAGTGGCGGGCTCGCAGATTGTGAAGGTCCTCGACTTGGCAATGGCCCGCACCGGCTTGCGGGAGGGGGAGGCGCATGACGCCGGATTCTCTCCAGTCACTGCGTCAACAGCGGGCTTCGATCACAAGGCTTACTATGGTTGGGCATTGGCAATTGAGCGTCGCCAAGCAAATTGACGTCTTTGCGACAGCATTGTTTGACAGAATGAAAGTTGACAATCTCAACGACGTCGACCTCAGCTACACTCCCCCGCTAGGCAGCCCCTGGGATGTTGTGCAACTGGTGGCGCAGAAGTGGACGGCAAGCCAAGAGATCCTATTGAGGGTGGCGACTTGAGCACGAGCAAGCAACGGGTATTGATTCTTTGTACGGGTAATTCGGCCCGTAGTCAGATGGCTGAAGGGCTTTTGCGCCATGACGCACACGACCGCTTCGATGTCTTCAGTGCTGGGACGAAACCCGGCCGAGTTCGGCCGGAAGCCGTCGCGGTGATGGAGGAGTTGGGCATCGACATCTCTGGGCATCGATCCAAGCATGTGGATGAGTTTCGCGACTCCACTTTCGATTACGTTCTTACCGTTTGCGATAACGCAAAGGAGAGCTGTCCAGTTTACCCTGGGCACGCCAACCGGCTCCATCACAGTTTTGAAGATCCCGCGGCAGCTCAAGGATCGGAAGAGCAGCGCCTCTCTGCATTTCGTTCGGTTCGTGATCAGATCCGCCAATACTTGCGGACATTCCCCGAGCAATAGGCCTAAACCGAGCGCTTGTATGTGTAGAGCTTTACATATCCTCCTCTGGCTCGTGATTGCGGTCATTGCCATCGGGACAGGCGTGTGGACAATTTGGGCCGGTCACCAACCTCGAACGCACTCGATTTGGGCTCCGGATACGGATTCATCGATACCACCGTGAGCGGTTAGGGCATTCCGCGATGCCATGTTAGAATCGCAAGTGGTTCCCCCGCCGCGCTGCGCTTCGACGCAGTCCAAGCACGATGGATTTTTTGAAGGGTCTTAATCCGCAACAACAAGCCGCCGTTTCCCACGTCGAAGGTCCGCTGCTGCTGCTCGCAGGCGCCGGTAGCGGAAAAACGCGCGTGATTACGCATCGCATGGCGCATTTAATGGATGCCAGTCGCGTGCCCGGCCCGTGCATCCTGGCAGTCACCTTCACCAACAAGGCCGCCGACGAGATGCGCTCGCGCGTGAACAACCTGCTCGGCAATCCAGGCAAGGATGGTCCGGTGGTTTCGACGTTTCATTCGTTCTGCGTGCGCCTGCTGCGGCGCGACGGCGCGAGCTTAGCCCAAATCCGCAATGGTTTCACGCGCCAGTTCACCATCTACGACGATGACGATCAAGTGGCCGTCATCAAGGCCATCTTCCGCGGCCTGGGCCTGGACGAAAAATTCATGCAGTACCGCGCGGTGTGCTCGTGGATCAGCCACAAGAAGAGCCGCAAGGAATCGCCGCAAGACGTCTACGGCGCGGCCACGGATCAGAAGACATCGCAGCTTGCTTCCATCTACGAACAATACGAAGGCCGCCTGCACCAGGCCAACGCGCTCGATTTCGACGATCTTCTGCTCGAATCCGTGCGCCTGCTCGCGCACGATGCCGCTCTGCGACTGCAGATCAACCGGCGCTTCGAATTCGTCATGATCGACGAATACCAGGACACCAATCGCAGCCAGTACGAGCTGATGCGGCTGCTCACCGAAGCGCACAAAAACATCTGCGTGGTGGGCGACGAGGATCAATCGATCTATGGCTGGCGCGGTGCCGACATCCGCAATATTCTCGATTTCGAGCACGATTTTCCGGCCGCAACTGTGATTCGCCTGGAGCAGAATTACCGCTCGACGAAAAATATTCTGGAAGCCGCGAGCGCCGTGGTCGCCAATAACACCGAGCGCAAGGGGAAGTGGCTGTGGACCGAATCGGGCGCGGGTGAAAAGATCGGACGCTTTGAGGCGTTCGACGGCGAACAGGAAGCGCTGTTCATCGCCGACACCATCGAGAAGCTGCTTTCGGCGAGCCCGGCGGATCGCGCGGCCGTGCTCTACAGGACTAATTTCCAATCGCGCCAGATCGAAGAAGCCCTCCGGCGCTACGGGCGCGATTACGTGGTGGTCGGCGGGTTCAGTTTTTACCAGCGCGCCGAAGTGAAGGACGCGCTGGCGTATTTGAAGGCCGTCCTGAGCCCGCAGGATTCGGTTAGCTTGCTGCGCGTTATCAACACGCCCGCCCGCGGGATCGGGCGGAGCACCATTGAGCAGATCGAAGAATACGCCAACAAAAACAAGATGTCCGCGTGGGCCGCCATCTCGCGGATGCTCGAAGAAAATCAGTTCCCGGCGCGCGCTGAATCGGCGCTGCGGATTTTCAAGACCATGATGGAGGAGTTTGCCGCCGCTGCTGCCGAGGCGAAAGCCGACGACCTCCTGCGCCAGATCCTGGAGCGCACCGGCTATGCGAAGATGTTGCAGGCCGATAACGATCCCGAAGCCGAATCGCGGCTGGGTAACTTGAGCGAACTGGTGAACGCGGCGTCGGAAGCGGCCGA
>JASIGB010000806.1:0-3462 GCA_030045355.1 Bryobacteraceae bacterium | reverse complement strand
AACGCCTCGCGAATTCCGGGGATGGCGAGAATCGGGCCGATGCTGATGAATGGATTAGACGGACAAAATATGATCCCCTCGGCATTTTCAATGGCGTCCAGCAATCCGGGTGCAGGCGCGGCATCGGAGGCGCCCTCGAAATGCATGGCGGTCACGCGATCGCGCGCGCGGCGCTTGACGAAATAAGCCTGAAACTCCAGTTCGCCAGAGGGCGTGCAGATGCGGGTGCGCACGCGATCGTTCGACATCGGTACGATCGCAGAACGGACGTTCAGCGCGCGTGCAATTTCGCGCGTGACTTCGGAAAGTGTCGCGCCTTGGCGCAGGCGATCAGTGCGATAGACGTGCGTGGCCAGATCCACGTCGCCCAATTGAAACCAGGTATCAGCCCCGAGGCGGCCCAGCGCTTCGAGGCACCGGAAGCTGTCGCCGCGAAGGCCCCAGCCAAGTTGTGGATTCGCGAGACCCGCCAAGGTGTAGGTGACGGTATCGAGATCGGGCGAGATGTGGAGCCCGTGAATTTCGGCGTCATCGGCGGTATTGCCGATGATGTAGACGCGTTCGGGCGCGATGACGCGCGTGAGGCCGGCCAAAAAACGCGCGGCGCCCACGCCTCCGGCCAACGCAACCAGGCGGTTTTTCACAGGCCCGTAATCCTCATGCCGGAATCTTTTATCTTGTGGCGCAGGTTGAGCGAGATCAGCAGCGCCGCGGCGTTCTCGAGCAGGCGCGCGTTGTCGAGCGGACCGGCGTCGATGGCGCGTACGCCGGGAATCAAGTCGGCAAGTTGGGAAACGCGCGCTTTGGCTTCGGCATTGTCGCCGCACAGGAGCGCGTCGCACTCAAGCGGGCGGTCGAGTTCTGCGAGCGCCTCCGCGCTCAATGCATGAAACGCCGCCACCACTGCCACGCCGGGTACGAGACGCGCGGCCTGCTGCGCGGCCGAGCCGTCCCACAACGTGACCGTGCGCGAGACGCGTCCGCCGATCGCAACTTCGAGCGGGACGGTGGCATCCACCAAAATCGCACCGTGCGCAAGTTGCGAGCGGATCGATTTCAAGGTTTCCACCTGCGCCGCGAGCGGAACGGTGAGAATGACGATTTCGGCCGCCGTGACAGCGTCCATGTTGGTATGGCCAGTGGCCGGGGGCCCGATGCGGCGCGCGGTTTCTTGCGCCTTTTCCAGATGCCGCGACCCGATGCGTACTTCGAGGCCAACCTTGGCGAAGCGCGCGGCGAGTCCACTGCCTTCCGCTCCGGTACCTCCCACGATGGCGATCGTCATTGGCACATCAATCCTGGGCATTCTCTTGGCACGTAAACTTGATGATACCCTCGAAAAAGAAGAGGAGATCTACCGTGGCAGCCATTCCTGAAAAATACCTGGACTTAACCAAGAAGAAGGCGTTTGCGCAGTTGGCGACTCTGATGCCGGACGGCACCCCGCATGTATCGCCGGTTTGGTTTGAGTACGACGGCAAAAACATCGTGATCAATAGCGCCAAGGGCCGCGTGAAGGACAAGAACATGCGCCGCGATCCGCGCGTGGGGCTGGACATTGTCGATCCGGAGAATCCTTACCGTCACCTTTCGATTCGCGGGCGCGTGGTGGAGATCACTGAAAAAGGCTCGGACGATCACATCGACAAGCTGGCGAAGAATTATCTCGGGCTAGATACGTATCCGAATCGCAAAGCGGGCGAAGTGCGGGTGATCTACAAGATCGAGCCCGAACGTGCGTTCACGATGGGCTGAGCTGTGCCGGCGCAGCAGTTAGAAGCCGCGCTCGCGAGGGCGGATGCCGAACGGCTGATCGGCGGGACGGGCCAGAGCCGGCGCGGGAGCGCGAGCGCTTCGGATCTCATGCGAACTGGATCGCATCGTCGCAATTCCGTTTCCGCGATCGCGGCATTGCTAGAGACGGGGCCTGAGATATAGTAAACGGACGGGAGGAACCCATGAAAATTCTCGCCATCGCCGCGGCGCTGGCCTGCGCGGCAGCAGTTTTGGCCCAGGCCCAGAAGAAAGAGGTTCAGAAAAAAGACGTCGAGATCAAAGCTGCCGACGGCGTCACCCTGAAAGGCAACTATTTTTCGGCCGGCCGATCCGGCGCGGCGATGCTGCTGATGCATCAGTGCAACATGGACCGGCATGCGTGGGATGGCCTGGCGGCCGATCTCGCTGCAGGCGGAATCAGTGTACTTACGTTCGATACCCGTGGCTTTGGAGATAGCGGCGGCGCCAAGTCCGAGCGCGACAAGTGGGCTTCGGACGTGGACGCAGCCTACGCACTGTTGCTCGCGCAAAAGGGCGTGGATCCGGCGCGGATCGCAGTGGGCGGGGCGAGCTGCGGAGTCACGCTGTCGTCGGACTTGGCGGCGCGGCATCCGGAGATCAAAGCTCTCATGATTCTGTCGGGCCGGGCGAGCGATACGGCGAGGGAACACATCGCCTCCGATACGGCTCTCGCGGTGTTCGGCGCGGCGAGCGCGGGCGACACCGGCGCGGCTCAGGGCATCCGGGATGCGGAGGGCGCGTCGAAAAATCCGAGGTCGGTGCTGAAGATTTACGAGGGCACTGAGCATGGCGTGCCGATGTTCGCCAAGCATTCGGAACTTGAACCGATGATCGTCGCCTGGCTGAAGGCGCAGCTATCGGCGACGGACGCAACTCGCTAGCCCACAGAGGCGCGGGCGCACCTCGATACGGAAAAGTAAGTTCGCCCGAGTCTTCGTTGTGGGCGACTGACTTAGGAGATCGCTCCGCGATCGAATCGGAACAAACGTGAAGCGCAGCACCGATCGAATTCTGACCACACACGCCGGCAGCTTGCCGCGTCCTGCAAGCCTTCTCGCGCTACTGAAGGCAAAGAACGAAGGCCAAGCTGTAAACGCGGACGCGCTGGAGACGGAAGTCAAGAGCGCGGTGGCCGATATAGTGCGCAAACAGGCCGAAATCGGCCTGGATGTGATCTCCGACGGCGAGATGGGAAAAGTGGGCTTCATTCCCTACGTGAACGACCGGCTTTCGGGCCTGGAGCCGTCGGCGGAGACTTCGCGGGCGACCACCTGGGCGAACTCGCGCGAGACGCTGGCGTTCCCGCAATATTACGACTGGGCGTCGAAGCTGCCGGGCGCAGCCGGAGGTTTCGGAACCTTGCGATGGGAGTGCACCGGGCCGATTTCCTATACCGGAATCGAGCAATTCAACCGGGAAGCAGCGAGGTTCCGCGCGGCATTGGAACAAACGCCGGTGCAGGAAGCTTTCATTCCCTCGATTTCGCCTTCGAACGTCGCCGGCTGGGAATCGAACAAATACTACAAAACGGAAGAAGAGTTCGTGTTCGCGATTGCCGAGGCGATGCGCGTGGAGTACCAGGCAATCATCGACAGCGGCTTTCTTTTACAGATTGACGATCCGTCGCTCGTGACGCGCTATCTTCTGCGGCCGGAGGCGAGCGTG
>JASIGB010000805.1:0-4041 GCA_030045355.1 Bryobacteraceae bacterium | reverse complement strand
CGCCTGTTTGTCCGAGCCGCTGAAATCGATGCTGGCGCCATCGCCATCGATCGTGATCCTGGCCGCAATCTTCACCGATCGTGCTGTGATGCCGTCGTCGTCCAAAACATCTTCAGCGCTGTATGTTCCCGGGGGCAATCGCCGGATCGCGGCACGCAGCATGCGCTCGCTGTAGTTCTTGAGTGCGGTCATGTTGCGATTAAGCTTGGCGAGGCCGTATCTGGCCGTTAGCTCTAGCAAACGCTGCTCGCCGCGTTTGATGGCCATGATCTGGGCCAGCAAGTCGCCTTCGCGCTCCACCGGCGTTCGGACGTTGGCGAGGATCAGATCAAGGATCGCGCGATCGATGCGGCCGCCGCGCGCCAGCAGTACCGGCGGGATGCGGATGCCCTCCTGATAGATTTCGCGCGCCAGCGGCATCGAGCCCGGACTCATGCCGCCTACATCGGCATGGTGCGCGCGATTGGCGACGTAGAACGCGGGCTTGCGAGATCCCTTCGCGAAGACAGCCGATACGGCGGTGATGTCCGGCAGGTGCGTGCCGCCTCGGAAAGGATCGTTCAGGATCGCGACGTCACCGGGGCCGAGGTCAAACGCCTCCATGGCGTGGCGCACGGAGAGCGGCATGGCGCCCAGGTGCACCGGCATATGATCGCCCATGGCGACGGTCTCGCCTTGGGCGTCGTAAACGGCGCAGGAATAATCGCGGCGTTCCTTGATATTCGCCGAGAAAGAAGTTTTGCGCAGAACAGCGCCCATCTCTTCGGCGATCGAAACCAGAAGATGCCGAAAGAGTTCCAGCTCGATCGGATCGGTCTTCATTCCTTGCAGCTCGTGATATTCACTAAAAAACTCGCGACCTTTTGCCAACGATTATTCTCGGATTGTTCGACGACGTAGCTGTGGGATGGGGCGTCGGCTCGCAAGCGCCAGCCCGATGGGGTGTGTGCCTTTTCTCTTTCCGCGCCTGTCTCGATCTTCCAGGTTTCGCCACCGTCATGCGTCGCATACGTCTCATGCATGCCATTGTCGAGGGTGGCGTCGACCCACAGCGTTCCTGTCGCGGGCGAATCGAAGCGGAAGCTTTCGACCGCGGCGACGCGAGTCTCCTGAAAGATCGGATACTCGCGCCAGCTCTTGCCGCCGTCGGTTGTGATCAGGAAGAATGGATCGCGCGGTGCGGTTTGCAGATTGGCGCCGGAAATCCAGCCGTGATCGGCATCCACAAACTCAATCTGATCCAGGCCCACGGAATGAATGCGCGGCTGCGGCTCGGTCCAGGTTTTTCCATCGTCCTGAGAAGCCAGCAAGATCGAATCGAGCGTCGCCATCGGCGTGTGGATATTTCCAGTGACGAAGATCTTGTTTCCCACTCCGTCGACGTTCGAAAGTTCGAGATACACCGGGCAAGGATCCTGCTCCGAACAGCCGAGGCCCGCGGCTTGCGTGTCGGCGGCCGTGCATTCATAGACCACGCGCATCGGCTTGCCGATGTTTTCAAGTGGGGTTTGTTCGAGCGGCGTCTGCGCGGCGAGGATGCCGGCGAAGGCCAGTGCGAGCCAGGGCTTAAACATCGAATTCGATTCCTTGTGCCAGCGGCAATTGCGAGGACCAGTTGATGGTCACAGTCTGCCGGCGCATGTAAGCTTTCCAGGCGTCGCTGCCGGATTCGCGTCCGCCGCCGGTATCCTTCTCGCCGCCGAAGGCCCCGCCGATTTCCGCGCCGCTGGTGCCGATGTTAACGTTCGCGATACCGCAGTCGCTACCGCGCGCGCTCAAGAATGTTTCGGCCGAGACGAGGTTCGTGGTGAAAATAGCGGAGGAGAGCCCCTGCGGGACGCCGTTGTGCCACGCGATGGCTTGCTCCAGCGCGTCGAATTCGATGAGATACAGAATCGGCGCGAAGACCTCTTCCTGCAAGATGGACATTTCCGCAGGCGCCTTGGCTATTGCGGGTTTCACGTAACAACCGCCGAGATCGTCGCCGCCGTAGATCACTTCGCCGCCTTCATTCTTGATGCGCGCGAGCGCGGCTTGCATCATTTCGACGGCCTGGCGATCGATAAGCGGGCCCATCAATGTGGTTTCGTCCATCGGATCGCCGATGCGGACGCGGCCGTAGACGGCTTTGAGGCGCTGTGTCATTTCCGGCGCGATGCCGCGTTGTAGAAAGAGGCGGCGAATGCTGGTGCAGCGCTGGCCGCCGGTGCCCACCGCGCCGAAGAGCACCGCGCGAACCGCGAGATCCAGATTCGCGTCGTTCATCACGATGACGCCGTTATTCCCGCCGAGTTCGAGCAGCGTTTTGCCCAGCCGCCGCGCGACTGTCTCGCCCACAATGCGGCCCATGCGGCTCGAGCCGGTAGCGCTGATCAAGGGAATGCGGCGGTCTTCGATCAGTTTCTTTCCGACCACTGCATCTTCTCCGATAGCGAGCTGAAACACGCCTGACCAGCCGTGGCGGGCAAGTACACACTCGCAGATGTTTTGCACCGCCACCGCGGTCAGCGGCGTCTTGAGCGACGGCTTCCAGATCACGCAATCGCCGCACACCGCGGCGATGAGCGCGTTCCACGACCACACTGCCACGGGAAAATTAAAAGCCGAAATCACGCCGATGACGCCGAGCGGATGCCATTGCTCGTACATGCGATGCTCGGCGCGCTCGCTCGCGATGGTGAGCCCGTAGAGCTGGCGCGAGAGTCCGACGGCGAAATCGGCGATATCGACCATCTCCTGTACTTCGCCCTTGCCTTCGGCCAGGATTTTACCGGTTTCCAGCGTCACCAGCGCGCCTAAATCATCCTTGTATTTGCGCAACTCCTCGCCGATCTCACGCACAATTTCACCGCGCTTGGGGGCGGGGAGCATGCGCCAGCGCTCGAAGACGTCAAGACCTTTGGCAACGGCGCCCTCGTAATCATCGGCGGAAGCCAGCCGCACGCGCGCGAGTTCGGCGCCATTGGCGGGATTGAACGATGCGATTGCGGGCGCGTCCCCGGAGTACGACGCGATGCCAAGCCGTTCTAACGTGCCAGCCATCCGAATCCTTCCGTTCCCGCGGCGAAGCGCCGTCCCGCGCGACGGACCGCGCACGCGATGCGCTCGACGACCTCGCCCTGAAAGCCGGCGTCCAGCCAATTCGAAAATTCGTGCTTCGCGCTGATACCGAACGCGGTCTCCCGTGTCGTAGCGCCGCGCGGTTTCACCGCGCGCACATGCAAGGGATCGCCAATGATGTCCTGATCGGTCGCCTCGAGCGCCAGGCCGGCCAGATCCTCGGGATCGCAGGGCAGAAGCGGCGCGAGCGTTGCGAACGTCGCGATGCCCGCGCGCCGCAGCTCGCGAATCGTCTTCAGGCGGCAATCGATGGTCGCGCAACGCGGCTCATATAACCGGCGCACCGGCTCCCGATTGGTGGTGATCGAAAAGCTGACGCGCACCGTGCAAATCTTCGAGAGTTCCACCAGTTTCGCGAGATCGCGAACGATCAATGGCCCGCGCGTTTGGATCGCGAAAATCTTCGGCGGCCGCGCGAGCAGTTCATTCAAGATGCGCGGCATCAGTTGTTCGGTCTCCTCGGCCGGTTGATAAGGATCCACCAACGGCGAACAATAAATCACCTGGTCATTACTGGAGTGCGGGCGCAACTCGCGCCGCAACAATTCCGGCGCGTTACGTTTAAACGTGGTGAACTGGCCCCAATGCGTCCAGTCCTCGCGCTTGAGCCCGCCATAAATGCGCATCGTGGGCACATAGCAATAGGTGCAACCGAAGGTGCAGTTGCGGGCCGGCGTGAGCGAGTGCGTGAATCCGGCTTCGGCGATGAATCCGGTAGTGGGACTCAGGATGCCACGAGCTTCGCTCTCGAACACTTCGAAGGGCATGCTTGCTCACGAAAGGCCGAGAAGTTTGCGGCGCAGCATGTCGAGCGCGATGTTGGTGGAAAACGCGCGCACGCGTTCGCGATCGGCCGGCCATTGCACGCGGCGAACTTCAGTTGCATCGGGCGAGGCAATGCCGATGAACACCAGCCCGACG
>JASIGB010000804.1:0-4071 GCA_030045355.1 Bryobacteraceae bacterium | reverse complement strand
GATGGCTGTGGCGCACGCACTCGCGTGCGTCCTGCGATGCCACTCGTGGCAACGCCTGTCGGGGTCCGTCGCGTAGGCCAATCCGAGCGGCGGTCGTCCACGCGCGTGGCGGGCGCGTAGCCCGCGGCTCCTCGAAAATAAAGCCCAGGCCTCTTTCAGATTGGCCAGCGCTACTTTTTCGGATTCTCATTGGCGGGCGACATCCACTTCCAAGCACTGAGAAACGTACCAGTCGCCTTCGCGCAAAACCGTCGCCGAGAGCGATCGCTTCACAACGATATTGTTCCACATCCGGCCAAACCGCCCTTCGCGGCCTTTGGTATAATCCAAGCAGATGTTTGCTTTCCCTCCGCGCTTGCGGATGAAAGTTTTCGCACTGGCCGGATGCTGCTTCCGCCGGCCTGCCTCCCTCGCTGTTCCCGCATGCCACTAATCTCGTCCTACATCTTGGAATGAAACTCAGCGTTCAGATCACGCGCGGCATTGAATCCCTGTTCGGCACCCGTGATGAAAATATCCGTGTTCTTGAGACCGGCCTGAACGTCACCGCCAGCCTGATGAACGATTCCCTCGAGATCGAGGGCGCCGAATCGGACGTCATCCGCGCCGCGAGCATTCTCGAAGATTATGTCGCTTTGGTGAAAGAAGGGCAGAGCTTCCCCAACGGCGATCTGAACAGTTATTTGCGCGTGGTGACGGCCGATCCCGAGGTCACGCTGCGCAGTCTGGTGCACAGCGGACGCCAGCGCAATTTCGGAAAGAAAACGCTCGCGCCCAAAACCGTGAATCAGCGGCGCTACGTGGATGCCATCGAGCGCAACGACCTGGTCTTCGGCGTCGGCCCGGCGGGCACGGGCAAAACCTATCTCGCCGTGGCGATGGCGGTTTCGGCCCTGCTGAACAAGCGCGTGTCGCGCATCGTGCTCACGCGTCCGGCCGTGGAAGCCGGCGAACGCCTAGGATTCCTGCCGGGTAATTTGCAGGAAAAAGTGGATCCCTATTTGCGCCCGCTGTACGACGCTCTTTACGACATGCTGGATGCCGATAAGGTGGAAAAGCTGCTGGAGCGCGCCGTAATTGAAGTGGCGCCCATCGCGTTCATGCGCGGCCGCACGCTGAACGACAGCTTTATTATTCTGGATGAAGCGCAGAACAGCACGGCGGAACAAATGAAAATGGTGCTCACCCGCCAGGGCTTCAATTCCAAAATGGTGGTGACGGGCGATCTGACGCAGATCGATCTGCCTTCCGGCAAACGCAGCGGATTGAGCGACGCGGTGGACGTGTTGCGCGGCATCGAAGGCATCAGCTTTGTGTATTTCGACGAACGCGACGTCGTGCGCCACGCGCTGGTGCAAAAAATCGTGAAAGCTTACGAGCGCCATCAGGAAGGGCGGCAGCTCGCGCTGAAACTTACCGAGACGCCGCTCTCCGAATCGGCCGAAACCCTGCCGCCGTCTCAGGGCGCGACCCATCCGCTGGCGGTGGCGCCCGCGGAAAACCGCGAAATTCCACTGGTCTAATTTCGGCTTATGCCTGCTGAGCAGACGACTCTGCTATTCCATTCGGCCGCACGTGGCCTGCCGCGGAACCCGACCCGCGCGTTTGCCCGGCGCCTGGCGGGCGAGGTGGCCGGCGGGCGTCCCTTCACGTGCCTGATCGCGGGTGATGACGAACTGCGCCATTTGAATCGCGAGTTTCGCCGGAAGGATTACGCGACCGACGTGCTCTCGTTCCCTTCACCCACGGCGCTGGGATCGCTCGGCGATATCGCCATTTCCTTCGATCACGCCCGCCGGCAGGCCGGCGAATACGGCCATGGCGTGGCTGAAGAGATCCAGATCCTGATGTTGCACGGTGTGCTGCATCTGCTTGGCATGGATCACGAAACTGACCGCGGCCAGATGGCGCGGGCTGAGAAAAAATGGCGCGAGCGGTTCGGATTGCCCAGCGCGGTTATTGAGAGAGTACGCGAGGAGAAAGTGCACGAAGAAAGAGTGCGCGAAAGAGCCCGCTCATGATCTGGTTCGCGGTGGCGGTGGCCATGGTTTGCGCCGTCGTGCTGTGCCTGGTCACGGTGGTGCAGATCCTCTACATGGAGTCCGTGCGGCTACGCTCGCGCGAACTGCCGTCGCTCGAGTTTTTCAAGGAGCAGCTCGAGCGCCGCATCGGCGTACGGGGCGACGCGGGCGTGCTCGCGTTCTCCATCATCAAGCACACTCTGGTTCTGTTGCTGGCGGTCTGTTTTCTCGAAACCGGCCTGGGGGAACCTGCCGAGCACTGGCAATATTTGCTCGAAGCCACGCTCTTTGCCTGGCTCACGATGCTGGTCTCTACTTACGTGCTGGCCCAGTTGCTGTACCGCAAAACCAGCGGGCGCTGGCTGCTGCCGCTCGCTCCGGCGCTGCGCGTCTCAGCTTTGCTGGTGCGGCCGTTGACCGCGATTCTGGGCTTCTTCCAATCGCTGGTGGAACTGTCCGAGCCAGAAGGCGCGGGCGAAGAGGGCCCCGGTCCCTCCGGCGATATCGAGGCGCTCATTTCCGCCGGGGAAGAAGAAGGGATCATCGAAAAAGACGACCGTAAGCTGATCGAATCCGTAGTGGCTTTCGGCGATAAAACGGTCCGCGAGGTAATGACCCCGCGTCCCAAGATGGTGGCCATCGGAGCCAGCCGCTCGCTGGAGGATTTGCGCGAGCTGGTGATCCATGAGCAGTATTCGCGCATCCCGGTGTATGAAGGCACCATCGACAACATTATTGGATTCGTCCACGTGCGCGACATGTTCGAGCTCGATGAAGCTGCCCGCCGCGGCCGGTGCGTGAAAGAGCTCGCGCGGCCCATCCGCCTGGTGCCGGAGACCAAGCCGGTGAACGACCTGCTGCGCGAGATGCAAGCCGATGGCGCCCACATGGCAATCGTGATCGACGAGTACGGCAACACCGCCGGGCTCGCCACCATGGAAGACCTGGTGGAGGAAATCCTGGGCGAGATTCACGACGAGCACGAACCGGAGCGCGACGCGGTGAAGCAGCCCGACGGCAGTTTCGTGGTGGCCGGCAGCTTGGATCTGGATCGCTTATACGATCTGCTGGAGTTCCGCCCGCCGGAAGAGACCGAATCCACGACCATCGGCGGCCTGGTCAGCGAGTGGCTGGGCCACGTGCCGCATATCGGCGAGGTGATCGAGCGCGACGGCATCCGGCTGGAGGCGCTGGCCGGGGATGAATTGAAAGTGGAGCAGGTGCGCGTCTCGAAAGTCGCACCGGCCCCGGTACCCGACGTCAGCTTATGAACGCAGATGCCTGTGGCGTTCACACTCGTGTGAACGCGTTGAACCGATGAAATCCGGCTTTGCCTCCATCATCGGCCGCCCCAACGCCGGCAAATCCACGTTGTTGAACGCGCTCGCCGGCGAAAAACTCGCCATCGTTTCCGAAAAGCCGCAGACCACCCGCACCACCATCCAGGGCGTCGTGAATGTGCCCGAAGCAAATCTGCCCGCCGCGCAGATCGTGTTCATCGATACGCCCGGCATCCACAAGTCCACCACGCTGTTCAACAAACGGATGATGGAAACCGTCCGGTCGGCTCTCGAAGACCGCGACGTACTGTTGTACGTCGCCGACGCATCCGCGCCGCTCACCCCCGAAGACGCCGACGCCGTCTCCGTGTTGAAGGACTTGTCCACGCCCGTTCTGTTGCTCGCGAACAAAATCGACCGCGTACCCGACAAGCGCAAGCTGCTGCCGTTCATCGAGCAGTTCAAAGCCATCCGCGAATTCGACGAATACATCCCCGTTTCCGCCGTCACCGGCGAGGGCCTGGAGCGCGTGCGCGCAGCCATTGTCGGCCGTCTTCCCGAAGGCCCCGCCTATTTCCCCACCGATCACCTCACCGATCAACCCGAGCGGTTCCTCGCCGCCGAACTGATCCGTGAGCAGATCCTGCGCCAGACGCGCCAGGAGGTGCCGCATTCGGTGGCGGTATTGATCGATGGCTGGGAGACGACGCCGAAAATCACCCGGATCGCGGCCACGATTTACGTCGAGCGCGAGGGACAAAAGTCCATCG
>JASIGB010000803.1:0-3820 GCA_030045355.1 Bryobacteraceae bacterium | reverse complement strand
TCCGGACGCAAGGCCCTCATCTTGCTTACCGACGGCGTCGACAACGGCAGCAAGATCGGCTTGTTCGACGCCATCCAGTCCGCTCAACGCGCCGACGCGCTGGTTTATTCGATCCTATTTGCCGACCGCGACGCCTACGATGGCACTTTCGCCAGCGCTGCCGGCAAGCAGGCCCTGGAGCGTATCTCCCGCGAGACCGGAGGCGCCTTCTTCGAAGTCTCCAAAGCCGTGCCTCTGGCCGCGATTTACACCCAGCTCGAAGCGGAGCTGCGCAACCAGTACAGCATCGGCTACACGCCCGACACAAGCGGCTCAGGCTATCGAAAGATTCGGCTAACCACAAAACCGGGGCTCTCGGTGATCACCCGCGACGGCTACTATGGGAGCCGCTAGCTTTGGGCTTCGGCCGCAACGCGCTGGCCCGTTCGACAAGGAGCCACAAGCCAATGGCGAATCGCCAAAGGCTAAACTGGCCGAAAAGCACCATCCTGGTGACAGGCGACCAGCGCCCGATCGGGCAATCCCCTTAGCCACAGCAAGTTACCTCTGGTACTTGGGATGCAACTAAAATGGATTTGAGAGGTGCCACAACGATGAAAACCCAGCCTCGATTCAGTAAACCTTTTACATGGACCGCTGCTTCCGTTCTTATTCTTTCTTTGGCCGGCACGTTGCCCGGCATCGCGCAGGATCAGCCCGCGCCGGCCGCTCCTTCGACAAATTCGGGCGGATGGCGCAAGTTTGATCCGCAGCAGGACCAGCAGCAACCCGCGCCCGCCGCGGCTGAACCCGCGCCGCCCGCTGCCGATCCCGGCCAGCCGCAGGATCAGGCTCCTCCGCCTCCGCCGCCAGCGCAGGCTCCGGGCGTCTATCAACAAGGTCCGCCGCCGCAGGGCGCCTATCAGCAGGCTCCGGGCGTCTATCAACAAGCTCCGCCCCCGCAGGGCGCTTACCAGCAGCCCGCTTATCAGCAGGCTCCTCCGCCCCCCGCGCCGCGTTACGCACCAACCACAATCACGCTGCCGGTGGGAACCTGGATCACGATGCGCCTGAACACACCGCTCTCGAGCGATCACAATCAGACCGGCGATGCGTTCACCGGCACGTTGCTGGAACCGATCGTCGCCAACGGATTGCTGATTGCGCACCGCGGCGAAACCGTTACCGGCATCGTCACCGAAGCGCAGAAAGCGGGCCGCGTATCGGGCGTATCGCACTTGAAGGTGGAGCTGACCGGCGTGCAACTTGCGGACGGGCGGCAGATTCAAATCAAGACGAAATTGATCGATCGTAAAGGCAATACCTCTTATGGGCGCGATGCATTCGCCATCGGCGCCACTACCGCGACGGGCGCTGCCATCGGCGCGGGAGTGAACGGCGGCGTCGGCGCGGGAGTGGGTGCGGCGGCGGGACTTGTTGTCTCCACCATCGGCGTTCTGCTGACGCGCGGCCGGCCGGTAGTCGTGGGGCCGGAAACTCCGCTGACGTTCGCCATGGAGACTCCGATCAGCATCGACAATTCGCAGCAAGCCTTCCAATACGCCACGCAGCAGGATTACAACGCGGGCGCTCGACCGCTCGGACCGCGTCCGGCTTACGGCTCCGCCTACGGTCCCGGTTATCCGCCGCCGTATGGCTACGCGCCCGCTTATGGCTACCCTTACGCTTACGGCTACCCGTATTATCCGTATCCCTACTACTGGGGTCCTTCAGTTTACTTCGGATTCGGCGGACGCTGGGGTGGTTACTGGCGCCGCTAGCAATCAGGATCTATTAGGTGTCCCTTCGGCCTCGCGAAAACCATTCGCGAGGCCTTTTGTTTATGACCCAATTCTCCCGCCGGGCATTCTTGTTAGCCGGTGCCGGCACGCTGCTGGCGCAGGATTCGACGTTCACCACCGAAGTGAACGTGGTGACGGTGCTGGCCACCGTGCGCGACTCCGGTGGCCGCGTCGTGAAGGATCTCACGCGCGACGACTTCGCTCTTTCCGAAGACGGCGTGCCGCAAACCATTCGCTACTTCTCACGTGAATCGGACCTTCCGTTGACCATTGGGCTGTTGATCGATACCAGCCGCAGCCAGGTGGACGTGATGGAGCCTGAGCGCAAGGCCAGCTACCAATTTCTGAACCAGGTTCTGCGCCCCAACAGAGACCAGGCTTTCGTCGCCCACTTCGACACGCGCGTGGAGGTGGTGCAAGGCTTCACGTCATCCCGCCAGGAGCTGCGCGCCGCGCTCGATCAACTGGAGGTTCCGGTGGAAGTGGCGACATTACTGTACGAGGCCATTCGCCAGACGTCGGAAACCATGATGCGCCCGCGGCAGGGGCGCAAGGCCTTCATCCTCCTTTCCGACGGCGTGTCGTTTCGAGATAAGACCTCGATCGGAACGGCGATCGAATACGCACAGCGAGCCGACACCATCATCTACTCGATTCTTTTCGTCTCGCCCCTCAAGGTCTATCGCCCGGCGCGCGTGGCGATCCACGCCCTGGCTGGGAGCCACGGCCGCAGCGCCATGCAGCGGCTGGCGCGCGAAACCGGCGGCGCCTATTTCGAGATTTCCGCCGATCACACCATCCAGGACGCCTACGCGCAGATCGAAGACGCGCTGCGCAATCAGTACAGCCTGGGATACACGCCCGCGCGTTCGGACAAGAGCGCAGGCTATCGCAAAATCAAGCTGACGGTGAACCGGCCGGGGTTGATCGTCCAGGCCCGCGACGGCTATTACGCGAACTAGGTGTTAGAATGGACGCGCGCGGCCGCCCTCGAAGGCCTGCTTTTATGAGCCTCTCGCGCCGGGGTTTCCTGCTTGCCAGCGCGGCAGCGGCTTGGGCTCAGGACGCCCCGGTTTCGGACGCAAGGTTCTCCACTGACGTCAACGTCGTTACCCTCCTCGCCACCGTGCGCGATTCCGACGGCCGCGTCGTGAAGGGTCTCACGCGCGACGACTTCATCCTTCTCGAAGACGGCATGCCCCAAACGATTCGCTACTTCTCGCGCGAATCCGATCTCCCCCTTATCCTCGGCCTTTTGGTCGACACCAGCCGCAGCCAGATCGCGGTGCTGGAGCCCGAGCGCGGCGCCAGCTACACTTTCCTCGACCAAGTGCTGCGGCCGGACAAGGACCAAGCCTTCATCGCGCAGTTCAACACGCGGGTGGAACTGCTCGGGGGCTTCACCTCGTCGCGCGAAGAGCTGCGCGCGGCGCTCGACAAGCTGCGCATTCCCGGGGTCACAGCCACGTTGCTGTTTGAAGCTGTCCGGGAGACCTCCGAATACATGATGCGTCCCATGCGCGGCCGCAAAGCCTCCATCGTGCTCTCCGACGGTGGATCGTTTCGCGACAAAACCAATCTCGAAACCGCCATCGAATACGCCCAACGCGCCGACACCATCCTCTATTCGATCTTCTACAGTGCCCTCAATAGCGGCAGCAAGGCTCGCAGGAGAGTCGGCAGGGTGGCTCGCATCATATTCCCCGCCACCACGGCCTATTTTGCCGTGGCCAAGTCCAACATGCGGCGCATGGCACAGGAAACCGGCGGCGCCTATTTCGAAATCTCTGAGAGCAACACGATCGAGAAAGCTTATGCGCAAATCGAAGACGAGCTGCGCAATCAGTACAGCCTGGGATACACGCCCGAGCGCGCCGGGGAAGGCGGCCAGTATCGCAAAATCACATTGACCGTCAAAAAACCCGGCCTGTTTGTCCAGACCCGCGACGGCTACTACGCGAACTGATCCCCTACTTCACTTCTCCCAGCCCTTCGGCGCACGCAAACTCGCGCAGTTCGTCCTTCCCTGACCCGGGTTT
>JASIGB010000802.1:0-3117 GCA_030045355.1 Bryobacteraceae bacterium | reverse complement strand
AAACATAGGGGATCAGTTCGCCGGGTAGATCGCCCTGCCGCTCCACGCCCAGGATCTGATTTTCAAGCTCCACCAGGCGGCAACTGTCGAATCGCAAATTCCACAGGCGCCGCGCACCATGCAGCAGATCCAGGTGTTCGAGCGAGGGGAACGGCGGACTCTGCCGCACCATACGGAAGCGCGTTTCGAGCAGCGGCTGATCGTACGTACGGCCGTTGTAGGTGATCAGCACCTTGAATTGCTTCAAATGCTCGGTGAGCGCGGCGAGGACGCTGGGCTCTTCGCCGAAATCGCGCATGAAAAACTGGCGCACGCGAAAGCCCTGCGGCGTGATGCGGCCGACGCCGATTAGAAACGCGTACGTTCCCGAGCCGCCCATCAATCCGGTGGTCTCGGTATCCAGGAAGCACCATTTTTCCGGCGGCACACCGCGAATCTGGCCGTTCGAAATCGGGTTCAGCAGGTCGCTCGAAAGCCCCTCCAGATCCACGATGCCGATGCTGCCGTGACGCCGATGGCGCTCCCACAGACGCTCGGTCTGGTAGTGGGCGCCGTGCGAGTTGGAAATTTCCTCGCCATCCAGCCAGTTTTCGGGAGCAGGGATCGGGGACCGGGGACCAGGGGCCAGGTGCTTGCGGACCGGCTGGGAATATTTCTTGTCGATGCGGGCGATGCGTTTGCGAAGATAGGCGAGTTGTTCCTGGAAATCGGTCATACTTCCTGCGATACTTCTTCCCACTCTTGCATCAGCGCATCCAACGCCGCGCGGCGCTTTTCGAGCTGCTCGGAGACCCGGATGGTCTCTTCGGCACTCACAAAATTGGCCAAGCTTTCTTCGTCCGCCGCGATCCCCGTCTCGAGCGCCGCGATCCGCGACTCGAGTTCTTTGGCGCGCTCTTGTTGCTTCTTCGCCTTCATGGGATTCACCCGTTTTGCGGGCGTGGGATCAGGGGCTGGGGGCCGGGGACTGGCAACTGCGTGGCCGTTCATGGGCAAAGTCAGTTCCACCTGCTTGCCCTCCTTCCGCCATAGGTAATCTTCGTAGTTGCCAGGGAACACATGCACTTCGCCCGCGCCCACTTCGAAAACGCGCGTCGCGAGCTTATCGATGAAATAACGGTCATGCGAAACAAACACGACCGTGCCCGTGTATTTTTCGAGCGATTCGAGCAGCACGTCCTTGGCGCGCATGTCCAGGTGGTTGGTCGGCTCGTCGAGCAGCAGAAAATTCGAAGGATGCAGCAGCATGCGCGCCAGCGCATAGCGGTTGCGCTCGCCGCCCGACAGCACGCCGATGCGCTTGAACACATCGTCCTCGGAAAAAAGAAAACATCCCAGCAGATTGCGCAGTTCGGTATTGGTGGAGCGCGGCGCTTCGCCTTGCAGATCGTCCAACATGCGCGCGTTGGGATCCAATTCCTTATATTGATCCTGCGCGAAGTAATCGACGTCGGCATTGTGCCCGAGCTTGTATTCACCGCCCGAAAGCGGCTCGATGCCCGCGAGCAGTTTAATCAGCGTCGACTTCCCCGCCCCGTTCACGCCCACCAGCGCGATCCGGTCGCCGCGCTCGATGATGAAATTCACACCGCCGAAGACGAACTTGTCGCCGTAGCTCTTCGAGACATTGTGGAACTCGGCGACAACGCGGCCGCTCGGCTTGGGTTGCGGAAACGAAAAGTGGATGCCCTTCTCTTCCGCCGGCAGCTCAATGCGCTCGATCTTTTCCAGCTCCTTGATCCGGCTCTGCACCTGCTTGGCTTTCGTCGCCTGGTAGCGGAAGCGATTGATGAACGCTTCGAGCTGTTCGATGCGGTCGCGCTGGTTCTTGTACGCGGCTTCGAGCTGTTCGGTGCGCTCCTGTTTTTGCTTGAGGTATTTTTCATAGTTGCCCGAATAAAAGTGCACGCCGCGATTCCAGAGCTCGACGATTTTGTCCACCGTCACATCCAGAAAATACCGGTCGTGCGAGATCAATACATAGGCGAACGGATAATCGTGGAGGTATTCTTCGAGCCAGTTGCGGGCTTCCAGATCCAGGTGATTCGTCGGCTCGTCGAGCAACAACAGATTCGGTTTCTCGAGCAGAAGCTTCGCAAGCGCGATGCGCATCTGCCAACCGCCCGAAAATTCTTCGGTGCGCTTGTTCCACTCTTCGTGTGGAAACCCGAGGCCGGCCAGCACCGTTCCCACTTGCGCCTCGATGGCGTAGCCGTCGCGATTACGGAACTCACTATCCAAGTGATGAAAACGGTCAGCCACTTGCGCGTATTCCGGGCCAGCGGGGTCGAGCTCGGCCATCTTGTGCGTCAGCTCTTCCATCTCCACTTCCATCTGTTGCAGCGACGCGAATACCGACATGCACTCGGCGAAGACGCTGCGGCCGGAAAGCGACAGCCCGTCCTGCGGTAAATAGCCGGAACTGACGCCGCGCGTGACGCTGAGCCGGCCGTAGTCGAGGGACTCAAGCCCCGCCAGGATTTTGAGTAGCGTGGTCTTGCCGCTGCCGTTCGCGCCTACCAGGCCCACGCGGTCCTGAGGCGTGATCATCCAGTTCAAATCTTCGAACAGCAGCTTGGGACCGAAGCGCTTGCCGGCGCCGGAAAGTTGAATCATCTATCTCTAGTTTCTCGTTTCTGGCACCCGCCTGCCAGCGCTCACGGGTTCCCCAGGCGGCACAGCGGATCGCCCACCACCACGTTCATCCAACTGAGCATCGGGATTGCGAGGTAATAGCTCTCGGCCAGGTTGCGGCCGTGAAAATAGGCCGGCAGCAAGATATTCGGGCGCGGCGTGAATTGCAGGAATGGTTCGTAGACGTGGCCGGAAGCGCCGGTCGCTCCATCGTGGATGTAATCGGCGGTCAAACTTTGCCCCGAGCCGGCGAACGTGGTCTTCGGGTCTCCCCAAGCCCCAATGTTCCAATTGTCCGGCGGCCGCGCGAAGGTGCGCCCGTTGGTGGACACGTATTCGGTCATGATGGCGCCGGGCAGCCAGTGAAAATCGAGGTGCCGCGAGTGGCGGTCGGGGTCGTTGGAGCCCCAGGAGGCATAGGCGATCACGTCCGTTTCGTGCAACAGCACAGTGCGCGAAACATCCAGCACTACGCGGTCCCGC
>JASIGB010000801.1:0-11040 GCA_030045355.1 Bryobacteraceae bacterium | reverse complement strand
TGGTGCCAGGCTGGCCGCAAAATATCAGTACGCTTCCCGGGAACGAAAAATGGACCTGGGGTGCGGGACAGAGCATATACGCCGAAAGTCCTAATCGCATTTTCCTGCTCTTCCGCGGCGAGCTGCCCAATATCAAGAGGCCGGAAACAAAACTGATCCCCGAGTTTGGTCCCAGCCTGCAGTTTCCCATCGGCCGCCTGCCCTGGCGCGACGCCACGGTGGCCGCGCTTCCGGCGCCGGAGGCAGCGGCCAGGATCCCGATGACGGTCCCAGGCTCTGGAAGGGCACCGTGGGCGTGGATGCGAAATGGGAACATTGCCTCACGGTGGTGGACGGCAACGGCAACATCGTCGAGCAGTGGACGCAGTGGGACAAGATCATGAAGCGGCCGCATTACGTCACCATCAATCCCTACGATCCGGAAAAGCACGTTTGGGTGGTGGACGATCACATGCACGCCATTTACAAGTTCTCCCATGACGGCAAAACTCTGGTCCAGACCATCGGAACTCCGACCGTGAAAGGCGCCGATGGCACGCATTTCAACCGCCCGACCTTTATCGCCTGGCTGCCCGACAGCACGATGTTTGTGGCGGATGGGTACAACGGGACGCGCGTGGCAAAGTTCGATAAGGAGGGAAAATTCCTACTGGATTGGGGCCAGAAGGGCACGCCACCCAACGACAAGCGCCCTGGTTACATGAACAATGTCCATGGCTTGGCGGTGGATCCGCAGACGCGCCGCGTATTTGTGAATGACCGCGCGAATCACCGCATTCAGGTGTTCAACGAAAACGGCAAGTTCTTATACGATTTCAGCATGGGTCGGGAACCCTCCGATATTCACCTGATCTATATTGGCGCAGACCGCACTTTATGGGCTTTCGATCGCGGAACATCCAAGATGCTGAAGTACGATCTGGAAGGTCATTTTCTGTACTCGTTCGGAACTTGGGGCGATTTTCCCGGCGGATTTTGGGGCGTCCACGGATTCAGCGTGGACCAGGACGGTAACTTCTACGTTGCGGAAGTCGATAACGGACGAGTACAAAAGTTTCGCCCAAGACAGGCCGTGAACGAAGCCTTCTTGGTGAGCAAGCCGATCTACTCCGCCTGGAAATAGGCGCGGGTTTCACGCCAGTTAGTAAGTATCGGATCGGCTTGTATATTGATTGACGCGTTGCGCGGTTCCGCCGCAGCGAGAGTGGTTATTGTGCGCCAACCGCCAATCTGAAAATTACCTGAAAAAATATCCCGTAAGTCGATAAAGTATTGACATTTACCAATGCTAGTGCTATACCCACTTAGATCTATTTTGGGGTAAGTGTTTTAGGACACCACCTAGGGAGGTCTCCATGTTGCATCAGCGTGTGAGCGCCCGGCTGAGTACACTGTGGACCGCGTTGGTCTTACTGCTTCTTGCGTCCTTACCACTGTTTTCGCAGGCGAACCTGGGTCGCATTCTAGGAACCGTCACCGATCAGACTGGGGCGCCGGTGCCCGGCGTGACGGTAACCATCATCGACGTCGACCGCGGCGTGGAACGCACCGTCACCACCGATTCCGCGGGCGAATACAACGCTCCCAGCCTGGTTCCGGGCAACAAGCGCGTTCGGGCTCAGATCACGGGATTCAAAATCAGCGAGCAGACCGGCATCAAATTGGAAGTCGGCCAGGACATTCGCCAGGATCTGGTGCTGCAACCCGGAGAAGTGAGTGAGAGGATCGAGGTCACCGCGGCTCCCCCCACCATCGACACCACCAATGCCGAGCTGGGCGGTACGCTCGAGAACAAAGTCATCAATGACCTGCCCTTAAATGGACGAAACTTCGAGAACCTACTCGAGCTTCGTCCGGGCGTCACCAAGTATCCCGGCGGTTCGGGCTGGACCAATAGCACCAACGGCGGACGCCCGCACGACAACTTTTTCATGGTGGACGGCGTCGACAGCAACGATCCCTGGATGGCCCAGAGCGTGATGAACGCCGTCATGGCGGCGGGCGATGCGGGAACCATGCTGCCCATTGACGCTATCGATGAGTTCAAGACCCAACAGAACCCGGGCGCCGAATTCGGCTGGAAGCCGGGCGCGATCATCAACGTCGGGCTGAAGTCAGGCAGTAACACGTTTCATGGTACTGGATACGCTTATGGCCGCGACGGCGCCTGGGACGCCGCCGACTATTTCTCCGGCGGCCAGGGCCCGTTACCCGTTGAGCTGGAGCAGTACGGCGCCAGCTTGGGAGGACCTATCGTTCGCGATAAGCTCTTCTTCTTCGTGAATTACGAGTCGCAGCAATATAGCGTCGGCACTGCTGCTCAACATACCGTGCCGATCACCAACACCAGTTCCACCGATCCCACTTACAGCCTGATCGGCGCTTGTAAGCTGGCTTTGTCGCAGGGCAAGCTCAGCGCTCTGAGCGCCCAGTTATCCGGCCTGAGCTCTTCCTGTCAGCCGCAGTCCGATTACCCCGGTTTGTTTCCGGTTAACAACACTTCTTCCACCACTTACAACACTTCGCTCGCGAATGTAAATAGCATTTACTCGGGTGTCACGAAGATCGACTATCACCTGAATGAAAAGAACTCCTTCAGCGGTATGTATTTCATCAGCCCGGGCAACGGCACATTCGTGGATAATCCGGCCGAAGAGATCAACTCCTTCTGGCTCACCCAGCAATATGCGCGATCCCAAGTCGGTTCAGGAAGCTGGATTTGGGTTCCCACTTCCAGCATGGTAAATTCCCTCCGCGTGGGTTACTCGCACTATTACCAGGTTTTCTCGACCCCCGACGCTAATGACAATCCAGCCGACTACACTTTCAACGGCAACACTTACCACTTCTACACGGGCCAAACCAATCCCGCTTACTACGGTCTCCCTTTGATGCTCTTCCAGGGCGGTTTTCAATTCCAACTCGGAAACTCCTGGCCGAAAACCGTTGGCCCTGACGGCGTCTATCAGATCAGCGACAGCGTGTCGTGGCTGAAGGGCAAACACGCCATTAAGTTTGGCGGCGATATTCTTCTCAACCAAAGCACCAACAACGTCACGGCCAACACCAAGGGACCCCTGCGTTTCGCCGGTGGCATCGACGCTTTCTTCGACGGTGACATGAGCCGTGCGCAGATCAGTTTCGGAGATTTCTTGCGCCACTTACAGGATCAGGGCTACGGGCTGTTCATCCAGGACGATTGGCGCATTACACCTCACGTCACCATTAACTTGGGATTGCGGTACGAGCTGACTACGGTATTCACCGAAAGCAACGATCTGGTGGGCAATTTCGAACCCAGCGAGGGGATGGTGCAGGTCGGTAAACAGATTTCCTCGCCCTTCAATGGCGATCACTTGGATTTCTCGCCCCGCCTGGGCGTCGCGTGGGATATCTTCGGCAACGGCCGGACCGTCCTGCGCGCCGGTGGCGGCGTTTACTACTCGCAGTATAGTTTCGATTCGTTCATGGCGGTCGGCAACTTACTGGGCATGCGCACCGTACCCACAGGCGTGAATCTGTATACCAACGGCAATCCCACACCCTTTACCGCCGGCGGCACCATCAACTTAGGCGCCGTTACATGGGGTGGCAGCGCGCTGGGCAGCCCAACGACGCCTGGAACCATCATGTACAACTGGGCGAACAATGGCCCCAACAACCCGTTGTACTCCGCTTCTCCCGCATGCGGCGACGGGACCGTCACGCTGTCCTCGGGATTTACTCCGCAGCCTTGTAACATCCTGGGGGCGGACCGTAACATGCGCTCGCCCTACGTAGCCAAGTGGAACGTGGATATTCAGCGCGCCATTAGCAACGACCTTACCCTCGACGTCGCTTATGTCGGTAACCAGGCAGAGAGATTACTCGGGATCACCGATCTCAACCAGCCACAGTTCCTTGGCGGTTACAGCCCAGGATGGGGAAACCCCGCCGTGGCCGGAACACCCGCAAATCTATGCTTGGCGAGCGCTTCCATGGGTTATAACAATTGCTCTCCGAGTGCCGCTCTGGAACAAGCGGCTGCTCCGTACAATTCCAAGTATCCCTATCTCGGGATCATCAACTGGTTGAGCAACGATAATTACGCTAATTACAACGGACTCCAGGTTTCTCTCACACAGCGGATCTGGCATGGATTTTCGTACGTTGCGGGCTATACCTATTCGCAT
Source organism: Bryobacteraceae bacterium (assembly GCA_030045355.1). Classification (GTDB taxonomy): domain Bacteria; phylum Acidobacteriota; class Terriglobia; order Bryobacterales; family Bryobacteraceae; genus Palsa-89. The sequence continues at coordinate 6,868 of JASIGB010000801.1, read as the reverse complement.
GCTTTGTCAGTTTCTCCCGACAACTGGTCGTTCCTGCAGCCTATCAACAGTAACTGCGTGCGGTGTCTCTACGGGAGCAGCCCGTTCGACATTCGCCACCACTTCACGTGGTCAGGAACTTACGCCATTCCCGGCATCAAAACTCCCGGGCAGATTCTGGAAGGTTGGTCGCTCAACACGATCATCAATCTGCAAAGTGCCTTGCCTTGGGGCGTCAATGACTTGACGACCGACTTCAGCGGTACCGGTGAAATTAACTCCATCCCTGAAAACGGCGAGCAATGGGACTTCTTCGGAAATCCCAACGACTTTACCACTACCAAAGCGTTCATCAACACCAATGGCGGAGCGGGAGGCATTCCGTATTATTCCGGGACCAGTAATGCAACCTGCCTGGCGCACTCCCAGGCCATGGGGCCGCTGGCGGTGGCATCGCTGACGAACCTCGGATGCTACGCCTACAAAGGATCCGTGCTGGTTCCTCCGGCTTACGGCAGCTACGGGACCACCGCGCCGAACATGTTCCGCGGCTTCCCGTTCTATAACGTCGATTTCTCGATCACCAAATCCATGACGTTCAAGGAACGCGTCACCGCGCAGTTCCGTGCCGAGTTTTTTAACGTGTTCAACCACCCCAACATCGCCAATCCATTCGGAGGTCCGGGCGGCAGCAACGCCTACACCGATCCCTCCGCGGATGCCGGCGTCAGCTTCGGATTCCAGCCCGCCACTCCGGACGTCGTCAGTTCCAACCCGGTGCTCGGCTCGGGCGGTCCCCGCGCTATCCAACTTGGCCTGAAGCTGATATTCTGATCGCTGTCATCGTGATCGTGAAACCATGGCAACGGTTGCACCTGAGGTAGTCCAGAAGCCGCAAAGAAGGCCTATCTATAAGAGCCTTTCGGCGCAGGTGTTGTTCGCCATCGCTGTCGCCATTGTTCTTGGATACGTGAGTCCTTCCACGGCCATCGCCATGAAGCCGCTCGGCGATGGTTTCATCCGCCTGATCACCATGATCATTGCGCTGGTGATCTTCTGCACCGTTGTGTCGGGCATCGCCGGAATGCAAGACCTGAAGAAGGTGGGGCGCGTCGGTGGAAAAGCGTTGCTGTATTTCGAGGTGGTCTCCACCTTGGCGCTGCTCATCGGGCTGATGGTCGGCAATGTGGTGCGCCCCGGCGGCGGGTTCAACATCAACCCAGCCACTCTCGATCCGAAGGCCGTCGCTGCGTACGCCGGGCAAGCCAAAGCGCAGAGCGTTACCGATTTTCTGATGCACATTATTCCGAACACGGTGATCGACGCGTTCGCCAAAGGCGACATCCTGCAGGTGCTCCTGCTCGCCATTTTGTTCGGTTTTGCGCTCTCCATCGCCGGCCAGCGTTCGAAGCTGATCGTCGACGTGTTCGGCGCGCTCACCCACGCCGTATTCGGCGTCATCAATATATTGATGTGGCTGGCGCCGATCGGCGCATTCGGCGCGATGGCGTTTACCATCGGCCGCTATGGCGTGGCCTCGCTGGGACCTTTGGCGAAATTAATCGCGACGTTTTGGGTGACCTGCATTTTGTTTGTGCTCGTGATCCTCGGCGCCGTCGCATTATTTGCCGGCTTCAACATCGTCAAATTTCTGCTCTATATCAAGGAAGAGATTCTGCTGGTGCTCGCGGTCAGCTCGTCCGAGCCTGCACTGCCCACGCTGATGGAAAAAATGGAAAAGCTGGGATGTTCCCGCGCGCTGGTCGGGTTGGTGGTGCCCACAGGCTACACCTTCAACACCGATGGCACCAGCATCTACATGACGCTGGCCGCTCTGTTTGTGGCGCAAGCCACCAACACGCACCTCACCTTATCACAGCAACTGACGATCCTCGCGGTGGCGGTGCTGACATCCAAAGGCGCCAGTGGCGTCCAGGGCGCGGCGTTTATCGCACTGGTGGGGACCATGATGGTGATTCCCACGATCCCCGTCGCCGGCATGGCGATCATCCTGGGGATCGACCGCTTCATGAGCATGTTCCGCGCCCTGATCAATATGGTCGGCAACGGCGTGGCCACCGTGGTGGTGGCGCGCTGGGAACATGAACTGGATCACGAGAGCTTGCGGCAACAACTCGGCTGATCACCCGCCTTTAAGGTTCGCCCACCAGATAAAGCCATGCACCAGGCGAAAGTGGCGGCGCTCTTTTTGAAAACTGTTACTGAATCGCGAGTGTGACACCGGACTGCGTAGATACGCCGTCTACGACCAGTTGGATCGTGACACTCGGTCCCGTGGGAGCAGTGGAGGGAATTAGAACGTTGATCTGCTGCAACCCCAGGGTCTCGCCGGGCGCGTGGCCTGCAAACTGAATCTGAGCCGGGACTCCTCCGATAAACGCCTGTACCGTGTGGCTCATCAGTTGCAGCCCGTCGGCGGATGGTGCAAGATAGTCCCCGAAGCCGGTGGCGTACACCGACACGTACGAATTGAGCGCGGCTGGATGAGAAACGCCATTCACGCTTCCGTCTTGATTCACGATCGCGCCCTGACCCGAGCCATTCAACGAGAGCGTAAAGATTCCCGGCGACACTGCCGCCAGAGGAACGTCGATCGACCCGCTTTGCTGGCCGTTACAGACTACTGCGATCGCGGCGCTGCTCTCGCCATCCACCGTGGCGGGAAGAGTGAAGGTGATCATGCTGGCGGTGTGGCCGATCAGTTCCGCCGCGCTGTTATTCACCATCACCGTCGGGGCGGCGCAGCCAAACGAGCCATAAATTGCCATGATCGTGTTGGCGGCTCCTGGAACCACCTGGAAGCTGGCCGCGTTCTGGAACCCTCCGGCAGCGATCACCAGTGGCGAAATAACATTCAATGTGACGGCAACACTGAGCGGGCTGTTCGTGGCCCCTGGAGCAACAATCTGCAAGCTTCCACTGTACGTTCCGGGCGGAATCGAGCTCGGATTCACGGTGACGCTCAGCGCCGACGGCGTATTGGACGGATTACTCGCGACGCTGAGCCAGGGTGCGTTGGAGGAGACACTAAAAGCGACATTGCTATTTTGAGCGCTCAACAGGATGGATTTCGTCTGAGACGGCGCCACCGTCCCCGGCGAGACGAAGGCCGTAAACGAAAGAGACGGCGCTGAGACCGTCAGCACCGGCGGACCGATCACGGTGAGCGTCACCGGCACGCTGACCGGACTGGACTCGAGCGAAATGGAAAGCAGCACTTGACCCTGGTAAGTGCCGGCCGCGAGTCCCATTGCGTTCACCGTCACCGTGACGCTACTCAAGGAAGACGTTGTCGCGCTGAGCCAGGGTGTGCCGGGAGCTACCGAGGAGGCCAGACTAAACGGGCTAGAAGCGCTCACGCTGATGGACCGCGACTGAATCGCGCCACCTTGACCGATCGCGTAAGTGAAGGTCAGAGAAATGGGGCTGATGCTCACATAGCTCGCGCTGGTTACGGGAGGCACAGGCGGTGTGGGCGGAGCCGGGTTCTCCACGGTCAGGTTCGCCGATGCGGTGTTGCCAGTGCCGCCATTACTGGAAACGACGGCGCCAGTGGTGTTGGTGTAACTTCCGGCATCGCTTCCGGTCACGGTCACGCTGAACTGGCATTGCGAATTGACCGCCATCGATCCATTGCTCAGCACAATGCCCGTACCGGGATTCGTCGTCACGGTGCCGGCGCAGGCACTCGCAGTGGAGGTGGATACGGTCAGGCCGGAAGGCAGGGCATCGATAAAACTTACACCACTTAGCGCCACGGTGTTCAGGGCGGGATTCGTAATGGTGAACGTCAACGAACTCGAACCCCCGGTAACAATCGAAGCCGGACTGAACGCCGCGCTGATCGATGGCGGCGCCACCACCGCGATGCCGGCCGAGCCTCCTGGGCCGCTGATCTCCACCGGGCCCCCGTTACTAAACGTAGCCGTTATGTTGCCGGTGCTATCGTTTTTGCTCCCCGCGGTGGTTCCGGTCACATTCACGGTAACTGCGCAGGAAGAGGACGGGAGCAGATTCACCGAGGTAATGGAGATACTCGCGGATCCGGGATCCGCGATCACCAGGGCGCCGTCGAGGGTGAGGCAAGTGCCCAACATGCCGTTAGGGCTCGCGACCACCAGGCCGCTGGGCAGCGTGTCAGTGAGCCCAATGTTGAAAAAGTTGGTGATGCTGCTGGGATTCGTGACGGTGAAGGTAAGAGAGGTGGTTCCATTGACAGGTATGCTCGGTGCGCCGAACGCAAGGGTCACCGTGGGCGCCTGAACCACATCCAGGCTGGCGGTGTTGCTGGGATTGCCGGGTCCGCTTTCGTTGGCCGAAATCGGCCCGGTGGTATTGTTCTCGAATCCGATCGAGGTCGCCTGAACCTTGACCGATATAGCGCAGGAGCCGCCGGCCGCGAGCCTGGCGCCCGTCAAACTTGTAGATGACGATCCAGCGACGGCGGTGAATGTTCCTCCGCAGGTGTTGGTCACACCGGGTGGGTTGGCGACCGCTAGTCCGGCCGGCAGCGCGTCGGTCAATGATACCCCGGTCAGCGCCGAACCGGCGTTCGGATTTTGGATGGCGTAGTTCAAGCTGACTGTGCCGCCCAAGGCCGCGCCGGCTGCACTGAACGAAATGCTAATGGTCGGCGGCACAATGCTGATTGGCGTGTTCGTCAGCGAGAAACCGGGATTGGTGGTGATCGAATTGGATGTCGCGGTCACGGTGTAAGGACCGCCCGCGCTTGCGTTGGCCGTGAAGCTTTCGCTGACCTGGCCCGAGCCATTGGTGTTCGCGGTGATCGTGTTCGAGCTATTGGAAAACGTTCCGCTCGCGCCGGCGCCCGGAGCGGTGAAGGTGACCGATGCGCCGCTGATCACTACACCCGCCGCGTCCTTCACCGTCACCACAAGAGGGTTTGTAAATGCAGTGCTGACGTTTGCGCTCTGTCCGCTGCCGCTCGAGACCACCACCGAGGCGGCCACCTGCGTCACGCTCACATTGTCGGTGTTGGAGACGGCAGCCGTTCCGGCGCCGGTATGCGTCAGATCACCGCCGCCGTATGCACTGGCGGTATTGGAAACGGAGGTCGGCGAATTGGCCGGCACATTCACGATCAGTTTCAACGTCGCGAAGGAGCTGCCGCCCGCGACGGCCTGCGTCGAGGTGCACGTGACGGCGTTCGCGTTGCTGCTGCAGCTCCAGCCGGTGCCCGAGAAATTGTTGAGAGAGTAATTGGAGGGCAACGTATCCAATACAGTCGTCGTGCCGCCGGTGCTGCCGCTCGCGGCTGTGTTGCTGACCGTGATATCCCATTCCGCGGTCTGGCCTTGCGTGAACGTCCCGGTGTGAGATTTGCTCACCGCGAGAGTCGGAGCGCCGAGAATATCGATGGTCACCGCGTTGGAATTGACGCTGGCGGTGAGGCCGCTGCCCGAAACCACCGCGGTATTGCTGACATTGCCAGGCGTCGCGTTCGTAGCCACGCTGAAGTTCAGCGTCAGCGTAGCGAAGTCGCTGCTGGAGCCGATGAAATCGCTGTTCGTGCAACTGATGGTCTGGCCCGTGGGCGAACCGCAGGTCCAGTTAGTTCCGCTGCCGCTGGTGGGAGTGAGGCCGGTGGGAAACGTGTCGCTCACGCTCACCGGAACCGTACTGCCGCCTGCTGATCCTGGCCCGCCATTCTCGACTGATAAGGTGACCGAACCTGTTCCGCCCTGGATCACGGACGCCGGCCCGGATTGGTTCGCCGCCAGCACCGGCAGATTCTCGGTGAGCTCGACGCACCAGGAGCTAACGGTGCCGAGCGGATGGTCGGCAACATCGGCGTAAAGATACAGGCTCCAGGTTCCGTTGGCGTTGTAGGTGTTGCCGGAGCCGCTGCCAAAGACGGAACTGAACGTCGAGGAGCCGGAAGTAGTGGCGTAGTTGTATCCCGACGTCGGCGCCGGCGGCCCAATCGATCCGCTGCTGCAGTTGCTCACCTGCGATGGGCAGGCCGGGAAAGCGTCTGTTGCGCCCGTGCCGATCACCGTATAGCTTTCGGGCGGGTAACTGCCCGCCGGCACGGCGCCCGACGATGTGGTTTGGCCGAACGCTGCTCCGGCGCCATCGAAAATATTGAAAGTGCCGGAGCTGTCGCCAAAGCCGCCTACATTAGAGAAGAAGTCGATGTTGGAACCATTCGGTCCTGCCAGCAAGGATGCGACGTTTTGCAAGTCGTCGAAATTGCTCGCGAGCTTCAATTGGACCTTCAGCGAGTCCAGCGTTCCAGGCAGATTCGAGACGATGATGTTGGACGGATAGGGCGCGGCGTTGCCTACGGCGCTCAACTCGTCCGTGTAGGGCACCACGATGGGCGTAGTGTTGCAATACGTGTACGTGTTCCCCGATACACTCGGAGTCGGCGGCGGATTGTTGATGCGCTGCGCCGTGGTTCCTTGGCTCGGGCCGAAGCTGTTGCTGGAATCCGCGAACTCGGCGGTAATCTCGTACGTCCCCTCCGTCAATGTGCCGGCCGGAACGTTCAAAGTGGCTTTGTTGTTCGATCCGACACCGCTTTGTCCCAGAGTGGTGGATCCGCCGGTGGGAGTGGTGGCAATAAATGTCACCGTGCCGGTAGTGGCGGAGTTCACTGTAGCCGTGAGGTTGAAGCTTTGATCGGTCAGAGCAGTCGGCGTATTGGAGCTAACGGTAGTGGTCGTAGCAGCGCCGCCGGTCATGGTGAAATCGAGGCACCAGCCTCCGACTGTGGATGAATTGTTGCCGGTGCTGCTGTAATACAGCGACCACGTTCCCGTGGCGCCGGAACCGGTGTATGTGCTCTCGAACGTGGCGGACCCGGTGGGCGCTGCTTCATTTGTGGTGCTGAAGCTGGGTGTAC
>JASIGB010000800.1:0-3722 GCA_030045355.1 Bryobacteraceae bacterium | reverse complement strand
ACGCCGTGCAGTTGCGCCACCTTGTTGAGATTGAAATCGTTGGTGACGATCTTGCAGTTGTAAACCTTGGCCAGCTCGATGAGCTTCATATCCACTTCCGGCACGTTGGGGAAGTCATCCTCGAGAATCTGCACGTGCAATTGCGTCATCTTCTGGATGCGTTGTAGTACGTCCAGGCCCCGGCGCCCGCGATTGCGCTTCAGCGAATCGGCCGAGTCGGCCACCAACTGGAGCTCGCGCAGAACGAATTGCGGGATCACCAGCGTGCCGTCCAGGAACCCGGTCTCCACCACGTCGGCGATGCGGCCGTCGATAATCACGCTGGTATCCAGAATCTTGAAGGACTGGCTCGACGTTTGTTCGCCGCCGAACAGACCGCCCAGAGCTCCCAGGTTCAGCATGTCGCCCTTGGTTGCGCCCACCATCAAACCGACGTAGCCCATCCATAGCAACAGCAGGATCTCGAGAAACGATACCGTCGCGGAGCCATCGGGAAACGCGTGCCCCAGGACCAGCGCGATCAGATACGCCCCAAGAATCCCCAGCAGGGAGCCAAAAGCCGCGCCAAACAGCCGCTTGAGCGTGGTCTTGCGAACCTGGATTTCGAACAGAACGATAACTGCCGCAATGAGCGCGCCACAAGCCGCGCTGTAGGATGTAGGCAGATTGAAAGGATGAAAGAAACCCGCGGCGGCCGAAAGCGACGCCACGAATAGGATTCGGACGATAAGCAGATTATTCACGAACCACCTCCGGCGCACGCCGACTGTGGATCTAAGCGCGGCACCCCTGCGCTAAGACAGGTGCCCTTGAGTATAGCACTGATAACAGGGATGATGCAGGATAAGACCGGGGAGGTTACAGGAACGTAAAATACAACGACGGGAAGGGCTCGCGCGAGATTTAACCCGCGTGAGCCTCAGAGCGCTTTTGCGAGTTCTTCGGCGAACGCGCTAGGTGTGCCTTGTGGTCCACTCTGTTGCGCGCGCTTGTGCTTCTTGCCGCCGCGCTCGCGGCGCGGTGGCGCTGCGGCGTTGCGATTCGTTTGTCCCGCCGGACCGGCAGGCGCCCCAGGACCCTTGGACCGTGGGGGCTGCGCCTGGTTGGCCCGCAGCAACCGATCTTCCAGAGGCGCTCGATCAAAGCGCCGGATGATCGAATTCATTTCTTCCGAGTTGGGTGTATCGATGAAGGCGAATCCCTTGGACTCCTGAGTCTCTGGGTTGCGGATCACCTTCACATCGTCGTATACGAGGTTTTCTGCGTTAAGCCAGGACTTGATGTCGTCCTTGGTAACCCAGACGGGCAAGTTTCCGAGGAATACTGTAAAACTCATTCGAGGTCTGTCGTTAACTCCGTTGTTGGGGATTTTCGGGAACTGCTTCGCGGATGCGATCCATGAAAGCTAACCTATCGTATCACACGCCGCCTCACCCGGCAAAGGGAAGAGTTTTGCTAAACCGCACGTGGGGAAGGAGAAGGGTTTTCGGGGTTCCGGTCAACCTGGCCGGCGATGTTTTCGCGCTTCGCAGTCGCGCTCGAGTTGTCCACTTTGGGCTCCATCGAAACCAGAATCTCGCTGCGGTGCGTCAGGTAAACGATATAGATGGAGCCGTTCTCCAGCGCCCGATAAGCCGCCAGGTTTACGGGCATGTTCAAGTAGCGCAAGCAGAAAAAATATTTCTCGATGGGGTCCCGTCCGTTCGGCCGGTTGATCGTCTCCTCGCGCGCCTCCACCCGTCCCTCACGCGACTCCACTTTGCGGTCCAGTAGGTCGAAATACAGCGCGAACGGGACGCGGAAAGCTAAAAACGCGGCGATCGCCACGGAGAGCAAAATCGAGCCCACCATCGTAAGGGCGCCCATTCTCCCTTGGGCCTCAATCAGATCGTTGACGTGCGTAATTTTGGTAAGCAGCGCCGGAAGTGCGTCTGCAAATGAAAGCTGGTCGCGTCCGGCGGTGATCCAGGTCCAAACCACGAACGGCCCGACGGCAAAGAGGAATGTGAGAAAGGCCGGCCCGAAGCACCGGCCGGATAGCTGTTTTACCTGTTCCTTCGACAATCGCCCATTGCGATTCGCCTCCAGCGATTCGGGCGAAAAGTGCAAGGCCTTGGACAGATCGTACAGGACCTGTTCTTTGGTGCGGTATGTGGCGGCGTCTTCGACCACGCTAGGCTTGGACCACGTTACTCTAGGACTACCTGAGAAATATCGACCGTGGGGGGAGGGTACTTTAACCGCATGCTGTCCAGGGCCCGCACCACCAGATCGGCCACCAGGTAGTTTCGGAACCATTTGCGGTCGGCCGGAATCACGTACCAAGGCGCGGCGAGCGTACTGCAGCGTTCCAGCGCCTCCTCGTAGGCCTCGGTGTAATTGTCCCAGTGCTTGCGCTCCTCGAAATCCGGGAGCGAGAGCTTCCAGTTGCGGGAAGAATCCTTAATGCGCGCCTCAAAGCGCTTGCGCTGTTCCTCGCGGCTGATGTGCAGAAAGAACTTCAAAATCGTCACGCCGTTTTCGCTCAGCATCTGCTCGAATTCGTTGATCTGCCGGTAGCGATGGCGCCATACCGCTTTCGGCACCAGATCGTGCACCCGCACCACCAGCACGTCTTCATAATGCGAGCGGTTGAAGATCCCGATGTTGCCCCGCGGCGGAACGGCGCGATGAATGCGCCATAAGAAATCGCGCGCCAGCTCGAAGGGCGTGGGCGCCTTGAACGACATCACGTCACAGCCTTGCGGATTCACACCCGACATCACGTGCCGGATGGTGCCGTCTTTTCCCGATGCGTCCAGTCCCTGCAACACGATGAGCAGCGAATACCGTTTGTCCGCATACAGCAGATGCTGCAGCTCGCGCAAGCGCTGCAGCGTCTTTTCATGCTTTTTGTCGTCACGCTTCTTTCCAAACGTGTCGCCCGGATCCCGATGCTTAAGGCGCAGTTTGCTGCCCGGTTCTACGATGCAGTGCTTGGCCAGACCCACACCAGTAATATCGGCAGTTTCGGAGAGATAATGGCATTTGCTGAGCGCTTTTTGCAGATTGGCCGTTGGCTGGACGGGCACGCTCTTGCTAGGGATCGCCACTGGAGTGTCCCTTCAGGCAAAATCCCCGCTCGACGAGTTTCATGCCCGCCGCGCAGCCCTGCGGCAATCGCTGGGTGACCAAGGAGCCGACGGAGTCCTGCTGCTCCGCGGCCGCGCCGAAGCCTACGACCCCGTCTATCGCTTCCAACAGGACCCCAATTTCTACTACCTGACGGGCTGGACCCAGCCCGGCGCCGCTCTCCTGCTGACCCCCTCCGACGAAATCCTCTTCCTGCCTGCGCATAACGAGACCGCCGAGAAATACTCGGGCAAACGCGCCTCCGCTACCGACCGTGGCGTGCAGACGCTCACCGGTTTCGACAACGTCCTCCCCCTCGACCGGCTGGAATCCGAACTCGACCGCGCGCTCACCTCCCATACGCGCCTTTACGCCCCCTGGACCGAAGCCTATGCCAGCCAGTTGCGCGCGCGCTACCCCTTCCGCGAGGTCGCCGACGCCGGTCCGCTGATCGCGAAGCTCCGGGTGATCAAGTCGGCCGGCGAAATCGCCGCCATCCAGCACGCCACCGATGTGAGCATTCAGGCGCATCGCGCCGCTTGGAAATATCTGGCCGCGGGCGAGTACGAGTACAATGTTGCCGCAACCCTGATCGGTGCCTTTCTCAACGC
>JASIGB010000799.1:0-4433 GCA_030045355.1 Bryobacteraceae bacterium | reverse complement strand
GTGGCCTTGCGTGTAAATTCGTTGAGTTCTCTGGTGTCGAGTGTCATCTCAGTTGCCTCCTGGCGGGGTGCTTCGAGAGGCGGATTGTCCTTCGGCGCCTTGCAACTCGGGAAACAGCCGCGGATAAGTGCGATACATGCGGCGTGCAATCAAAAAGTCCCGCAGGAACTCATCCTTGCGCTGTTGCAGCAGCCGTTCGGCGATTTCAAAGTTGACCCCGCCCGAAGCTCCGAGCTGCGCCGTCAGGTCCCTGACGAACATCAGCAGCCAGTGTTCGGGTTCCAGGCCGGCTTGGGCGGCGATCGTGACGATCGGATCCGGCTGCGGGGGCTGTTGTTCCGACGGACTCAGGGGCGTTGGGCTCACCAGTTCCACCTCGCTCTGTAGGGCGCCTTGGAGCTCCGCCAACCCCCCAGCGGGCTCGGATAATTCTGTCGCCGAGATTCGAACTTCCCGCAGCATGTTCTCGATCCGCGAAGATGCTGCATTCGCCAACTCCGCGAGGCGGTGATCGGTCCCCAAACGCGCACCGATGGATGTTGCCAATTCGGTGGCGCGCGACCGGGCGTCCGAAAGAATGCGGATCAACAGTTCGAAGTCCGCCTCAGAAATGTACAAACTGAAGTCTAAACGGTTTCGCTTCGTTACATCAACTGGGCGTAGGCCTAGTACGCCCATGCTATAAACCCGCGACGAGTTTAGCGGTAACGATCAGTTCTCCGACGTGGCGCTGGGTGTGTTCTGCCAGGTGAACTACCAGGCCAATGACCGTGGTCGGCAACCGTTTTCGGCCGACATACCGCGGTTCATGAAGAATTTCCGGCGAATGGAGAATCTCGGCGTTCAGAGTTCGAATCACACGCTCGGAGCGATCCAGCGCTTGTGCGACTTCCTCGATGAGGACGGAGCGCGGCGCACCAGCATCCATTTCGCGCCGGGCCGTTTCCAACTGATCCGCTGTTAGTTGGCGTCCTTCCAAGTAAGTTGTCAGACGATCGACGCTTCCGGCGATATGGGCGAGATGAAATCCCACGGGCGCGAGGTTATGGGGACGCACCCAGATTTGCGCGTCCGTAAGTCCGCCCGCCCAGCGGGCGAGATCTTCGCGCGTCTGCGTGAACGAGTGTAAGCTGGGCATCAGCAACGGATGAACGTCCGCGAGGGGGCCACGCAGCCACGGCTCTGCGTCGCCAGCTACGGAATTAGCGGACATGGTCGTGGACGTGGGGCACGCCTAGATGGTTCAACGTATCGCCCTCGAAATCGAACTCGATCAGCACGGCCGGTTCATCGCCCACCACCCAGCCCTCGTGACCCGGCTCCACTTGCACGAACTTCGGCGCTTTATATTCCACCACGCAGCCATCGGCGAAACGCACATTGATCTGCCCGCGCGCCATGAATCCCACATGCGCGTGCATGCAGTATTTGCTCCCCATCAGCTCGCTCAAGTGCTTGGCCCAATGAAATCCCGCCGGATAAATCATGCGCTTCACCCGGCAGGCGCCCGTGCGCGCGACGTCCACTTGCACGCCGCCAAGTACACGATGTTCGTCCGCCTCCATGGGCATGAGTAACGGGTCAAAGATATCCATGTTCGTTTCCCCCAGATCTAGGGTAGCGTGGGCAGGTGCCCGCCGATTTCCTCGAGGTATTCCCGCAATGCAGCAAGTGCTTTCCCGCGATGGCTGACCTCCATTTTGCGCTCCAGGCCGGCTTCGGCGAACGTGCCGTTAAAAGGCGGATAGAAGAACAGCGGGTCATACCCGAATCCGTTGGTTCCGCGAGGCGCATGAAGCAAGCGGCCTTCCACCGCGCCGCGAAACGTACGTACTAATCTGCCATGCTCGGCTAATGCCACGACGCAGACGAACCGAGCGCTGCGATCGGCGACACCGCTCATTTTCGCGAGCAACAGCGTGTTATTCGCGGCGTCCGTCGCGTCAGGACCAGCGAAGCGCGCCGAATGCACTCCGGGAGCTCCGCCGAGCGCGTCCACTTCCAGCCCGGAATCGTCGACGAACAAATATCCGTCGCAGTAGCGGGAATAATAGCAGGCCTTGAGCGCCGCGTTCTCTTCAAACGTCGGGCCGGCTTCATCGGGCGCCGCGATGGATTTGAGGCACGGCAGTGTCTCCAGTGGAACGCTGTCGCGGAGCGCCCGTTGAAACTCGCGGAGTTTGCCGGGATTCGTGGTGGCGCAATAAAGCTTCAACCTTTGAGCGCCGCCTTCTGGATCTCGAACAGCTCCAGGATGCCGTGCCGCCCCAGCTTGATCATGCCTTCGAGCTGCGCATCGTCGAAGGGCGTCTTTTCCGCCGTGGCTTGCAGTTCGACGAAGCGGCCCGAACCCGTCATCACCACGTTCATGTCCACTTCGGCGGACGAGTCCTCCTCATAACACAGGTCGAGAATCGGCTCGCCGTTCCAGATGCCGACGCTGGTGGCCGCCACCGGCTGCGTGACCGGCAGCGACTTCAACGCTCCGTGTTGCACCATCTTTTGGAGCGCCAAAACCAGCGCGACGTAAGCGCCGGTGATGGAAGCTGTGCGCGTGCCGCCGTCGGCTTGCAGGACATCGCAATCGACGATCACGGTGTGGTCGGGGAGCGCGGCGGTATCCACGATGGAGCGCAGCGAACGGCCGATCAGACGCTGGATTTCGAGCGTGCGTCCCGACGGGCGCCCCTTAGTGACCTCGCGCGGCGTTCGCGTGGCGGTGGCGCGCGGGAGCATCGAATATTCAGCCGTCACCCACCCGCGACCGCTCCCGCGCAGAAACTGCGGCACGGTTTCCTCCACCGTTGCGGCGCAGAGCACGCGCGTGTGTCCCACCTCGATCAAAGCCGATCCCTCGGCCGTCAGCAGATAATTTGTGGTGATGCGAACCGGCCGCATCTGGTCCGGCCGGCGTTGATCGGTTCTCATTGCGTGTTGGACTGCAGGGAAAAATAGAATAGCAGACACATTAGTGCAATCCCTAACAGCACCAGAAACAGACAGGGGATGGCGGCGCGCGCCGATTTTATTTTTTCCGACGTCTTCTTGCTGCTGCCGGCGGACTTGAACTTGGCCATGAAATTTCAGTGTAATTCGAGTGGACCGATGTTCACAGCCAGTTCCTCGGAATAGTGCACCAGCGGATCGCCGGCTGGGCACGGCAGAGCGGCGCTCGCAAACAGCGTTTGCCGGAGTTCGATGACGCGGCCCGACGCCAGCGGCCAGGGCGGATGCTCGATTGGCGCGTAGGCGAGGCGCCCGCGCGCGAGCGTATAAAGGCGGAAGCGATCGGTGAGGAAATGCTCGCGGCTGGTCAGTCCAGCGGAAGCGAGGGGCTGGCCGGGCTCGACCAGGATATCGGTCATCGCCGCGCGCTGGTGTGACCAGGGATGGTCCGGCCAACGCCGGCGGCTGCGATAGCGGATCGCGCCGTTTTCCGCTGTGACCGTCATGCGGGCCCAGAAGTACCGCAGGTGATAAGCGGCTCGGGCGCCGATGACGGCAGCCAGTCGCGCGGCTTCGAGCGAGAAAAACCAGACTGCCTGGTAGCCGCCGGGACCAATGACATAGGTGCGCAGATTTGTTTCGGGAAAATACGGCAGGAGCGGCGTGCCATGGATTTCGAAGGGAACCAGCCCGATCCAGGCCGCGCCGTCGAACGTGTCGAGATCGAGCGTGCGCGGGATGAAAGGGCGGATGCGATCGGGAGCGAAAGGCCAGTGCAGGAAAGTGAGGCGGCGCCAGGTCTGGCGCATCACTACTTTATCCATTTACCCATACCCGCCACCGCCGGGCGTTTCGATGCGCAGCATGTCGCCGGGCCGGACTTCAAAGCGCGTTTTTCCGGGCAGGGAAGTGACGCGCGCCCCGCGCAGCAGTGTGTTTCGCCCGCGCGCGCCCGGCTTGCCGCCCGCCAGCCCATAGGGCGAATGTTGGCGGCGATCCGACAGAATGGTCACGTCGGCGGGCGTGAGGAATTCGTATTCGCGCACGATGCCGTCGCCACCACGGTGCTTGCCCGCGCCGCCTGAACCGCTGCGGATGCGATAGCTGCGAATGCGCAACGGATAGAAATGCTCAAACGCCTCTACCGGCGTGTTCCAACTATTGGTCATGTGCGTGTGTGTGGCGCTCAGGCCGGGCCCGATCGCTGATGCACCCATGCCACCGGCGATCGTCTCGTAGTAAGCAAACGCGCGCCCGCGCGAGGCGTCCCATCCCCCGAAAGTCAGGTTGTTCATGGTGCCTGAACTCGCGGCCGGGATCGATTCGGGCGCGGCCCGGGCGAGCGCTCGCAACACGACATCGGTAATGCGCTGCGACGTTTCAACGTTTCCCGCCGCCATCGCAGCCGGAGGTTGCGCGCTGACCACGAGGCCGCTCGGCGCAATCACTTCGAGCGGGCGCATGACGCCGGCCGTGTAGGGGATGTC